>JANLRK010000072.1:0-8693 GCA_031361585.1 Pirellula sp.
GGCTCGCGTGTTCGAGCGGTGATATATGAAGTCAAAGCGGCCGGCAACCGTGTCAAAATCATTCTGTCGCGAACAAAAACCACATTGATTCAAAGGCTGTTTGAACAAGAGATTCCCGAAATAGCCGAAGGTGTGATTCGGATCAATGCGATCAGTCGTGAGCCTGGCTATCGCAGCAAAGTAGCCGTCAGCAGCAGCGATCAGCGAATTGACTGCGTAGGCGCCTGCGTGGGAATGCGTGGAAATCGCATCAAAAACGTAACCGGTGAGCTCGCTGGGGAACGGATCGATATTGTGCGATGGAGCGATGATCCAATGGTGCTAATCCCAAATGCTTTGCAGCCTGCAGAGGTAGAGCAAGTCCTACTGTGCGACATGATTGGGCGAGCCATTGCATTGGTCAGCGAAGAGCACTTGTCGCAAGCAATCGGTCGCTATGGCCAAAATGTTCGGTTAGCCAGCAAGCTTTGTAGCTGGGACATCGAAATCATGACCGCGCCTGAATTGGAACGTCAAATTGAACGAGCAATGGAAGGCTTCATGGAAATCGAGGGCATGAACGAGTCCGTTGCACAGCAGTTGGTCGAGCAAGGCTATCTCTCCTACGACGACTTGTCGGTCATTGAACCAGATGCACTAATGGAGATGGGTAACTGGTCGGAAGACGAAGTGGATGCGATCGTGGATCAAGCGGAAACCAAAGCGGCGGAACAAGAAGCTGCGGAGGAAGAACGCAAACATCAAGACAAGCTTGAGCGTGAACGCAAGGCGACGGAGGAGTTGGATCGAAAGGAAGGGGTCGTAACACCACCTCCTCCAGAGGTGGGGGGGGCAGTCGAAGAAGCTTCAAGCGATTTGGCGGTTGATGATTCCGTCCCGGTGGTCGAACCGAAAAAGGAAGAGCCGGATTCGAAGGAGCAAACTGACGGAAACGTCTAACGCAAGAATGATTTATGCATTACCATTGTAGGCAGCATAAGTTGAAGTCGTCGAAGCATTATGTGCTTTGGGGCATACGAAATCGTTCGGCATGTGTCGTGTCGAATCGTGTGGGTGACCCGCTACAACCGCGTGGGGGCGTCCGAATGAAGTAACAAAACGCAGAGACAGGTGAGCAACTAACGCCGAATGATCGGCCGACTTGCCTCGTTTCAAAGGGCACAAGCCCAAGGAATTTTGCTCAGTGGCAGTAAGAATTTATTCGCTGGCTAAAGATCTAGGATTGGACAGCAAGGAGCTGGTCGACCTGTGCACCCGTCTGGGTATTCAGGGAAAAGGAAGTGCGCTCGCAAGCCTCGAGGACGAGGAAATTGCTCGAATCAAGAGGCACATCGAAGAGAAATCAGCGCCGACTGCTTCGGCTGCGACGATGGCTCAACCCACTAAGCCAACTCGTGAGCCAATCAAAGATACTCCCATTCGCGATTTGAGTGGTCGCCTTGGAGCAGCAAAACGCGATTTGTCGTCGGCTCGCCCTAAGCCAACGGCAAATGTCGAATTGGAAGCCGATAGTCCGGTAGTCGTCAATGATAAAGCGGATACCGACACGGTTGAAAACAAAGTCGATGTAAGGTCGCAATCGGCGGAATCCGCAGTGCCGTCCAATGCCTCACAAAACGAAACTCCAACCGAAGCTTTCATTGAAACGGAAACATCATCTGAAGACGCCGCTGAATCCGCCAGCGTAGACGAGAAACCGGAACGCCCCGTTGACGCACGTCGAGACTTTTATTCGCCGGCCAATACGAGCGGTCGAGTTCGGGTGATCGGGAGCCCAAGGCCGGCGGCAGAGTCAAAGCCTGGTGACAAGCCACGTAAAACTCGCGAAGCTGTTCTGAACATCAACCTTGCGAAGATTCCTAAATCAGCGACGCCGAATCCCTCGGCTAAGCCTCAAGAGCAAGCGACACAAAAACCAATCGTAAAACTTACCCCTGATGTTATCCGGGGGGTCAGCAAAGGGATGGACAAGCCGGCTGAGAAACCGGCGAGTCCTGCCAAGCCAGGCGCGGACAAAATGGGTGGTGGACGTGCTTCGACTCCTAGTCAAACGCAACACTCCGGTTTGGCGGACTTCAAAGCCAATGCGGAAAACAAACTTAACCTTAAAGCCAAAAAGCCTGTTGTTGAGGAAGAAACTCCTACGAAGAAAAAGGGGCTAGCTGGACTGGAGTCGAGTCGAAAGGATCGTGGGCCGCGTATCCAATCCTCGCGAGACTTGGCTTCGTTGGAGGACGACGATGGCGGTCGACGCAATGGTCGGGGGCCGCGCCGAAAGCCAACTCCAACGGCTGTTCGTAAGGAAAAAGTTGTACTCGCGATGCCATGTACGATCCGAAGCTTCTCGGAAGCGGCGGGGGTTACGGCGGCACGAATCCTGCGCTCCTTGATGACCATGGGAACGATGCAAAATATCAACTCGTACCTGAACCAAGATCAAGCCGAATTGATCGCTGCGGATCTAGGTGTTGAACTCGAGTTCCGACAGGCTGAGACACTGGAAACCAGTTTGATCGGCAAGATGGATGACATCGAAGACAATCTCGAGGACTTGATCACCAGACCACCGATTGTTACTTTCCTCGGACACGTTGACCACGGCAAAACGTCGCTCCTCGATTACTTGATCGGTACGAAGATTGTTTCGGGCGAGGCAGGCGGTATCACCCAGCAGATACGCGCATATCAGGTTAAGAAAGATGGGCGAGCAATTTCCTTCGTTGACACGCCTGGTCACGAGGCCTTTACCGAGATGCGAGCTCGCGGAGCAAATGTTACCGATATAGCCATCTTGGTGATTGCGGCCGACGACGGCATCATGCCGCAAACGGAAGAGGCGATTTCGCATGCGAAGGCAGCAGGAGTTCCAATCGTAGTGGCTGCGAATAAGTGCGACCTACCTGGGGCCGACATCAATCGAATCATGACTCAAATGACGGAGTATGGTTTGACCCCAAGCGCTTGGGGAGGTGACGTCGAAGTTGTGCCTACCAGCGCGATCACTGGCGAGGGCATGGACGAACTATTGGAAACCGTTTTGACGGTTGCCGAAATGCATGACTACAAAGCCAATCCGAAACGGGCGGCGATGGGCGTTTGCTTGGAAAGCGAACAAGCCTCCGACCGCGGTGTCATCGCCAAGGTAATGGTTCAAAGCGGTACATTGAGAGTCGGTGATATCGTTGTTTGTGGTTCTTCCTTCGGACGAATCAAGGCCTTGTATGATACGATGAAACGCAACAAGCAGATGACGGAAGCAAGTCCGTCGACGCCAATCAACATCACGGGCTTGGACAAGGCTCCTGAAGCAGGTGAACGCTTCTATGTTCTGGATGATATTGGCCAGGCGCGGCAAATTGCTGCTAGCCGCGAGGTTATCGTTCGATCTCAATCGCTGTCGGGTACTTCACCCAAGGTCTCGTTTGAGACTTTCCAGGAGTTGCTGCAGTCGGGCAAATTGGGGGTCAAAGAAGATAAGGTTGTGCTTAATTTGATCATCCGAGCCGATGCCCGCGGATCGCTCGAAGCGATTGAAAAGGAATTGACGAAATTGGACCATCCAGAGGTCGAAATCAAGATACTGCAACGGTCTGTTGGAGGTATCTCTGCAGCGGACGTCACGCTGGCTAGTGCATCGCAGGCCGTCATCGTTGGCTTTAACGTCATTCCAGATGAACCAGCTCGCATTTTGGCTGACGCGAGGAACGTTGAGATCCGTCGATACGACATCATTTACAATTTAGCCTTGGACATCAAAGCGCTCATCGAGGGACGGCTGAAGCCCGAGGAGCGAGTCGTTGAACTCGGTCGCGCGCTGGTCAAGCAAGTCTTTACCGTTTCCCGCGTTGGCACCATTGCCGGCTGTTATGTTGCACAGGGGACGATCGAACGAGGATGCCGCATTCGCGTTAATCGCGAAGGTCGCCGAATCGGTGATTATGCTCTCGATACATTGAAGAGAGTGAAGGATGACGCCAAGGAAGTTCAACGAGGACTAGAGTGCGGAATTCGGCTTGCTGGCTTCAACGACATCAAGGTAGATGACGTTTTGGAAGCCTATCGAATTGAAGAAGTTGCTAGAACACTCGAGCTATCCCGGAGCTAATCGGCTTAATGAGTGCACGAAGGCTACTAAAGGCGGCGGAAGCTATCAGAGAAGTCGTCGCCATGGCGATCTTGACGGAGATTCGCGACCCTCGCGTCAAGAACATCACGGTGATCGGAGTGGAAGTCGCACCGGACATGCGTGAGGCCAAAGTGCTTATCAGCATCATGGGCAGCGAGAGCCAACAGGCGACTAGTCTACGAGGATTGAAGAACTCGGCTGGATTTTTGCAGTCCAAGATCGCGGAACGAATCGATACTCGCTACACGCCTAAGCTGACCTTTGTCGCTGACGAAGGCGTAAAAAAATCGCTCGCAGTCGCGCAGATTCTTGACCAAATTGCCCTGGAAAAGCAACAGCAAGAATCCATGAGCGAAAAGCCCGGGGATGCTGAATCGATAGACCAAGATTTGCCGGACATGGAAGCTGCGCATGTCGAAGAAAAGTAAATTCTCTTCTTATTTCAACTCTGCCCCTAGCAATACAAGACCCGCATAATCGACAACATGAGCAATCGAGCCGCCAAATACGAACAACTCCATAAGTCTTTGAAGAAACACTTTAAAACGCTCCCGGAACCTGGCGAGAGAAGTGTCCTCGAGCACTTGATCTATGCATGCTGCCTTGAGGATGCCAGATCCGAGCAGGCGGACGAAGCGTTTGCAAAATTGCAACAAGCCTATTTCGATTGGAATGAGGTCCGAGTAACGACCGTGATTGAACTAGGCGAAGCGCTCAGTAGTTTACCGAACGCTACCCAGGCAGGGCATCGTATCAAGCGTTGCCTGCAATCGCTTTTCGAGGCAAGATATCAGTACGATATAGACGATCTCAAAAAGGCCAACTTAAGCAAGGCAACAGAGGAAATCTCGAACTGGAAGGGGATGTCGCCATTCATTTTGAACTACGTTTCTCAATGTGCGTTAGGAGGCCACGCAATCCCTGCTGACAACCTGTCCATCGAGGTTCTGGTCCAATGCGATATTCTAACTCAGGCAGAAGCCGAAAAGAAAAGTCTCCCTGGAGCCGAACGGGCTATTACCAAGAGCAAAGGCTTTGAGTTCGGTTCCCTTTTGCACCAATTCGCGATTGAGTTTCATCAGAATCCAAAAAACGCTGCAGTGGTGGCTGTATTTAAAGAACTCGGGGTTTCACCCAAGGCCAAAGTTGTGGAAAAGCTATCGCCGAAAAAGGAAATCAAACCAGCTGTTGTGGTTGCTCCCAACCCGAGTCCTTTACCAAACGCAGCTCAATCCAAATCGAAAAGCTCTGCGCAGGAAACTTCGAAAGCTGCCCGAAAACCCGATGAAGTTGTGCCCACAAAGAATGCAGTCAAGGAAGCGATGGCAGCCGGCAAGTCGAAGGACTCGCCAAAAGCAGTGACCAAACCTGAATCGGCAAGACCTGTCGATTCGAAAAAGAAGGGTGAGCACAAGGCTAATGAGACCAAAAAGGCTGATGTAGTTAAGAAGCCCGAGACAAAAAATCCAGAGTCGAAGAAGCCCGAGACAAAAAAGCCCGAGACAAAAAAGATCGAGACAAAAAAGATCGAAGAAAAGAAACCTAGTACAAAGTCCGCCGCGAAGAAACCTGCCGAACAATCCGCCACACATAAATCCGACGTAAAGCCGGCGTCAAAACAAGCGGAAAAAAAATCCGTGACTCCAGACAAGACGAACAAAGCGGAGGCAATCGCCAAAAAAAGTCCTCAGGCAAAAAAACCTGAAAGCAAGAAACCCTTAACGTCAAAAAAAGAACTAAGCGCGAGTACGGCCAAGAAAAAGCCGCGTTGAAAATCGTTCCTAACTGAACAATGATCCTTTCACTACTCCTCGATAGGAGCAATTGAGCATGGCCGGACACTCACAGTACTCCAACATCAAGCATCGCAAAGCTCTGGTCGATGGCAAACGAAGCAAACTCTGGAGCAGACTTTCGAAAGCAATCATCGTTGCTGCAAAGCTTGGTGGCGGCGATCCGAGTGGAAACGTAAGACTTCGAACGGCCATCCAAGACGCCAAAGCAGTATCGTTGCCTCGCGAGAACATCGAACGGGCAATAAAGAAGGGGACGGGTGAGATCGAGGGGGGAGATGTCGAAGAAATCTTGTACGAAGGATACGGGCCAGGTGGCGTCGCTGTTCTTTGCGACATCATGACCGATAATAGAAATCGTACGGCTCCCGAAATGCGTAAGCTGTTTGAGAATCATGGTGGGAAACTAGGCTCGACCAACTGCGTCGCCTATCTCTTCGAAAGGAAAGGCCTAATCGCTGTCAAGCAGTCGGCGGTCGATTTGGAAACGCTGATGGATATAGCCCTCGAGAATGGAGCCGATGACGTCACGGACGTTGGTGAACTTTATGAAATCTCCTGCGCTCCGGATGTCTATACTATGGTTGTGGAAGCAATCGCAGCACAAAGCATCGAGATCGAACTCAAGGAAGTATCGCGTGTTCCAAGCAATACCGTCGAGGTGGACTCGGAAACAGCGATTGCAGTCATGAAGTTGCTTGAACTTCTCGAAGATCATGATGACATCCAGTCCGTAGCATCCAACGTAAGTTTTACCGAAGCGCAATTGGCGTCCTTTGGTTGATCCATAAAATCTCAATGACAAAAAACTCTCTTTGCATTGAGCGACTTGATGCCGGTTTGGTATCGTTCGCCGATGATATTGCCCGGCTCCGAAAGAAGCTCAGTCCCGATGGCTCCGTTGTCTCCGAACGCGGACGACAACTTACTATGGAGGTTTTCGGTGAGGCGCTCTCGCCTCAAAGTGTTGTTGAACGAATATGCAATGACGTCAAACAGCGAGGCACCGATGCGGTGCTTCACTACGCCCAAGCGTTGGACAACAAGGACACGACAGCCCAGTCGCTCAGAGTCCCCTTTGAAATGTTGAAGCAATCGCATGTCAACGCATCGCCTGAATTTCTTAAGACCGTTCGTCGAATTCGTGAAAACATAGTCGGCTTTCAATCTGCAATCCTTCACCGAAACGTAATGACAAGGCCGAGTCCGGGCGTTGTTTTGGAGCAACGTTACATTCCGCTTCGGAGGGTCGGCATCTGTGTTCCCGGTGGTGCTGCAGCTTACCCGTCTACTGTGTTGATGACCGCGATTCCTGCGCAGTGTGCTGGCGTCGAACAGATTGCCATCGTAGCTCCACCCACGCCGCTTGGGGCATACAACCCCGATGTGCTCGCAGTCTGCCACGAGCTAGGTATCACTGAGATCTACGCAGTCGGAGGCGCTCAAGCGGTTGCGGCATTGGCATATGGCATTCCTGAAATCCCAGGCGTAGACAAGATTGTTGGTCCCGGGAATTTATTTGTCGCATTGGCAAAGCGTTTTGTTTACGGCGATGTCGACATCGATTCCATCGCCGGTCCGAGTGAGGTGGTCGTGATTGCTGACCAAACAACCAACCCAGATTTTGCAGCTTCGGATATGCTTGCTCAGGCCGAACACTCTCCTGGCGCAAGTATCGTGATCAGTTGGGACAGGAGTACTTTGGATCGCATCGAGCAATCCATGTTGGCGCAGCTTTCTGGATTGGAACGTGCAGAGCTAACGCTCGCATCACTGAACTGTTTCGGCGCAATGATCCTTTGTCGAGACGAGGTGCAAGCCTGCGAGGTCACCAGCCTCATCGCACCGGAGCATCTTCAGATTGCAGTGGATAATCCTCGTCGCTTGTTGGCCAAGATTCGAAATAGCGGTGCAACTTTCTTGGGGCACTATTCGCCGGTTGCGTTGGGGGACTACGCTGCTGGACCATCCCACGTACTGCCAACGGGTGGAACGGCACGATGGGCTTCAGGACTGTCATCCAATCACTTCTTGCGTTCGAGCAGTGTCATCGAATTCGATCGATCCGCCCTAAAGGAAATCGCCTCGGACGTAGCTCTATTAGCCGACAAAGAGGGACTAACAGCACACAAAAATAGTGTGCTAATGCGATGAGACGATTCCGGTGGTGTCGCTTCGCTTACCACCGGCTACTATCTATGATCCCTCCGGGATCGACGTGCTCAAGCCAAATAGGATCGACTTGCTTTATCCCGATAGGGATTACAGATAGTAGCCGGGGGTCGCTGCATCGCAGCGCACCCCCGGAAGCGAAGATCCGATGCGATTGATCGTGAAGGGGTCACAGACTAAAGACCACTTGCTAGTCCAGGTACGCCTGATCGAATTCAATACCTGCCTTCTTCAACATAAATATCAGTTCCTCGCGGAATGACGTTTTGCGATGATGCTCTTTTTGGTTCGAGATATATCCTGCCACGGACTCGCGCCCGGTTGGACTAACCGAAAAAATTGCATATCCGTCTTGCCATTCAAAGGGCGGGTATTCAATCGTTTCGTGTACCCATTTGCTTGCCGATTTTTTCAATTCTCGCATGAAGTCACAGATGCGGTGAGTCGGTTTTAAGCCTATGAGTAAATGAACGTGATCCTCAACGCCTCCGATCTTCAACGCTTTGCCATCGAGTTCATTGACGGTACCTCCAATGTAAGCGTGCAAGCGTTCAATCCAATCTGTCTTAATCCAAGGAATGCGATTTTTGGTCGAGAAGGTG
>JANLRK010000075.1:0-9076 GCA_031361585.1 Pirellula sp.
ACGCAGGCATCCATGAAACGTTGCATCGCGTTCACTTCCCCGAACTGCCAACCGTTTATCCAACGACGAGCCAATTTGTGTTTGTGGGCGCGGCCATCGTTACCCCCAACGACTCGTCGGTGGGGACTCGCCTGCTGATCATGAAATCGTGGATAGTCGCGTTTGACCTTGGAGCATTGGGACTGATCTGGCTGCTGCTACGACATTTCGGCAAGCACTCCGCTTGGCTCATCGCGTGGGGATGGTCGCCGCTAGTTCTCAAGGAGTTCGCCAACAGCGGCCACCTCGATTCCATTGCGGTGTTCTTCACTTTGGCGGCAACGTACGTCTTGGCGTTACAACCCACGCGGAAAAGCCTATGGGCCAGCGGTTTGCTTATGGGGCTTCCTGTTGCGTCCAAGCTGTACCCAGTGCTTCTTTTGCCTCTGTGGATCGTTACCTATTCGAAGCGAGTCGGATGGCTCAAGGGGATTCAATTAGCAACCATTGCAACCCTGGCCAGCTTCCTCTTGCTTTTGCCCATGGCTTGGGATCGGTTGCCAGTTAGTAAGCAACCTGATGTGGCAACAGCCAACGCAACTGATCAAGGATCGCTGCGTGGTCTAAGCACTTTTCTCACGCGCTGGGAAATGAACGACTTGCTATTCATGATCGTCGAAGAGAACATCCGGCCGGCCAGCCATGTCCCCGATCAGCCGTCGCTTTGGTTCGTGGTCGTTCCAGACACCGTTCGACAAACAGTTACCGGGCAGTTGGCAACATGGGCAGGGCAGCCTGAAGATCGTATTCCTTTTCTGGCCACTCGAGCACTCACGGCGGTGAACTTCGGAATCATCCTTTTCTGGCTCACTTGGCAGGCATGGCGGGAGCCGCAGCAACTGCCACAATGGATGTTCTTGGCATTGGCATGGTTTTGGTTTCTGTCCCCGACGCAGAATCCATGGTATTGGTGCTGGGCTCTGGCCTTTGTGCCTTTTGCCAATTCGAGAATCTGGCTCGCCGTCTCAGGCTTGAGTCTCATCTACTATCTAAGATTTTGGTTTCTGTACCATATTGCCGATGTTGGGGTGTTCTGCACTAATTTTCGCGGAACAGGCTTTTTTGATTTCGTGGTCGTTTGGCTGGAATTCGCCCCGTTTTTCGCGGTCCTCGCCTTCGTCGCTTTTCGTCAAAAATGGGAAAGTTCTCACAAAATTTGCGACGGAGTGTAAGGCTGGATCGTGTCAAACGACAACCTGGTATACAGCCAGCCAAGATTCGTTCTGACCGCCGCATCGGGATCGGAGCGAGCCGATAGAATGACACTACAAGTTAAGGAGACTAAACGATGAGCAGGACTCAAGAAGAGACCGTCGAAGTAGCAGAAGCGAGTGTCTACCGCCGATATGCCGCAGCCGCCAACGAACGAGAAGCCGCACTGTGTTGTCCCATCGAATACGCTGCTGATTTTCTGTCCGTGATACCCGATGAAGTAATCGAGAGAGATTACGGTTGTGGCGATCCTACTCCCTATGTGAAATCCGGTGACACGGTGCTTGATCTCGGTTCCGGGGGCGGCAAGCTCTGCTTCATCGCAGCTCAAGTCGTTGGAGCAGAGGGACGCATTATCGGCGTGGATTGCAATCGCGAAATGTTGGCACTGGCCAAGAAGCACGCTCCAACCGTTGCCGATCGAATTGGCCACGCCAATGTCGAATTTCGGTATGGCATGATCCAAGACCTTCGACTGGATCTTGCTTTGCTCGAAGAAGAGTTGGCTAAACACCCGGTTCGAAGTTCGGAGGATTTTCTGCGGCTTCGGCATCTCCAAGAAACGTTGCGTCAAGATCATCCATTGATCGAAGATGACTCCGTGGATTGTGTCGTATCGAACTGCGTGCTGAATTTGGTTCGCCAAGAGGACCGCAAGACGCTCTTTTCGTAGCTCTTCCGAGTTCTCAAACTCGGTGGCCGAGCAGCGGTTAGCGACATCGTTTCCGATGAGACTGTCCCTGAAGAGATGAAGCGAGATCCGGAGCTGTGGTCAGGTTGTCTCTCCGGGGCATTTCGAGAGGACGAATTCCTGAAAGCCTTCGAAGACGCCGGCTTCTACGGCATCGAGATTGCCAAACGAGCCAAGGATCCTTGGCAAACCATCAATGGAATCGAGTTCCGATCAGTGACGATTGTTGCCTATAAAGGAAAGCAAGGACCGTGTCTCGAGCGGAACCAAGCGGTGGTTTATCGCGGACCGTTCAAGAAGGTAGAGGACGACGATGGTCACATTTATTGCCGCGGTGAGCGGATGGCCGTTTGCGACAAGTCGTATCAGTTACTTTCTCGCGCACCCTACGAAGGTTTGTTTGATGCTATTGAGCCTCGAGTCTCAATACCTCTCGATGAAGCTAACGCATTCAATTGCAAACGAGCCACGATCCGTGACCCGCGTGAAACGAAGGGGCACGACTACGAAGCAACGACCGACTCTGCGGGCCCATGCTGTGGCCTAGACACGGATTGTTGCTAAGGAGAGTTGATACTTCAAAACCAATGGAATCGATCATGAAACTTCAAACTCTACAAAGAACGGCCAATGCGCTTGCTTCGCCAATCGAGCAATTGCACATCTTGCAAGACAGACAGCCGAGTTGCGTGGCTCCGTTCAGCGATAGGCTTGCCGAGCACGGCGTGTTGCCGCTGTACCGCAAGCAACTGACCACGTTGCAAATCAATGTCGGCAAGGTATGCAACCAGACGTGCACGCATTGTCACGTCGACGCAGGGCCAGATCGTCGCGAGAGCATGACTTACGAGACAGCTCGACAAGTGATTGACTTTCTGGCTAGGTCAGAAGTCAAAACTCTCGACATCACCGGCGGTGCTCCCGAAATGAATCCGCAATTCCGAATGCTGGTCCAGGAGGCTCGGAAACTCGACAAACAAGTCATCGATCGTTGCAACCTCACGATCTTGCTCGCCAATGGTTTTACTGATCTGCCGGAGTTCTTAGCAGAAAATCAAGTTAGCGTCGTCGCGTCGCTGCCATGCTACTTAGAAGAAAATTGCGATGCCCAGCGGGGTAGCGGCGTGTTCGTTAAATCGATCGAAGCCATACGCAGATTGAACGAGATTGGTTATGCGCAGCCGAACTCGAACCTGCACCTTGACCTGGTCTACAACCCAACCGGCCTCGGCCTTCCACCCGAGCAAAAGAAGTTAGAGGCTTCGTACAAATCTGAACTCGATGTGCATTATGGCATTCAATTCAACAACCTGCTGACGATCACCAATATGCCGGTTAGTCGATTTCTGGACGACCTTCTTCGACGTGGCAAATTCGACGAGTATCTGGGAAAGCTGATCCAAAGCTTCAATCCAAGCACTATCGACAATTTAATGTGCCGTTCTCTGCTGTCCGTGGACTGGAACGGGTTCATTTACGATTGCGACTTCAATCAAATGCTCGACCTTGCAATCGATGAAGGTGACGGTCGAGCTCACATCTCTCAATTGACCGACAACCTTCTTTTGGACCGTGCAATTCGAACGGCCAACCACTGTTATGGCTGCACGGCAGGCTGTGGCTCAAGTTGCGGTGGCAGTCTAGTCGGCTAAAACGATCCGTCCTGGGAGCGTGGTTCGAGTATTCTATGGATAAATACGTTTCCATCCTTCAAGTACTGAGGTCCCGCTTGCCAGAGACTGTCGCTGTCGATCATCTGCTTATTTTTGCCAGACTGCCAAAGGCCGGAGCCAACAAGACTAGGTTGATACCTGCGATCGGAGCCGAGAATGCGACGCTGGTGTATCGTCAATTGGTTGAACGAACCCTGAGCCAAGCACGACATCTAGCAAGCGAACAAGGCGGCCAAGTAACCGTTTGCTACACCGGTGGATCGGCCTGCGAAGTCCGAACCGTATTCGGGGATGACCTAGTGTATTGCGAACAGGTCGGACAGTCGTTGGGCGATCGGTTGCAACTTGCAACAAAGGCTGCATTTGACGTTGGGGCCAAACGCGTCGTTGTAATCGGAACCGACTGCCCCAGCTTATCCTCAAGCGATTTGAGATCCGCTTTCGAGCAACTCGCAGCACATGACATTGTGATCGGGCCGGCACAGGATGGAGGCTACTATTTGATTGGCCTCAATGTTGAATGTGCCTCCTTGTTCTCCGATATCGACTGGAGCACACCGCAGGTCTTGAAGCAAACGTTGCACAAGACGACTGAGTTGAGCCTACGCGTTCATCAGCTGCGAATGCTGTCTGATGTCGATTATCCAGAAGACTTGTTGCCGCTGCGACGAGGCGCGGGATGTCATCTGCTGCCGTTCCAGACGGAAGCCGGAAAGCTTTCCGTCATAATTCCAACGCTCAACGAAGAAATGAATCTGCAGGCAACGCTCGATTCCGTTGGTGTACCTAATAATAATCTGGAAGTGATCGTCGTCGACGCGGGAAGCACGGACCAAACGGTAGAGATTGCCGGTAAACACGGATGCAAGGTTTTCGTGGGCAATCCAGGGCGTGCGAATCAAATGAACGCAGGCGCAGCCATCGCTACCGGCGAACACTTGCTGTTTCTCCATGCTGACACTCGACTTCCCGACGGTTATCGCGAAGAGATCAAGCGTGTTCTCACGGCTCCCGTCGCCTGTGGAGCATTCCCATTGGAAATCGATGCCCCAGGAATTGCGTTGAGAATGATCGAAAGGGGCGTTGCATTCCGTTCGCAGATATTGCAAATGCCTTACGGAGACCAGGCATTGTTTTTCCGGGCTGCTGACTTCTACGCACAGAACGGTTTCAAGCAGATGTCCATCATGGAAGACTTCGAGCTAGTCGCCAGAATGCGCAAGACAGGTAGCATTGGCCAAGCGAGCAAGCCCGTGAAGACATCTTCTCGACGTTGGGTGAAAAAAGGAATCCTGCGAACGACATTCGTCAACCAGTTGTGTGTGGTCGCCTATAGGCTTGGATTTTCTCACACGACGATTGCGAGGCTCTACCGCGGTAGGTAGCTTCAATAGAATTAAGAACTGCGAGACTTAAATGGACGGGACACCATCCCAATAAGCGTGCGCCATGATTGCTCCGATTCATCTTCCGTCAAACCAAGTTCAATCTCACCGGGTTTGGCACGTAAACGGAATGAGCCGAACAATCGATCCCAAACCGAGAGTACGCTTCCGTAGTTGGAATTGGTTTCTACTCGTAACATCGAATGGTGAACCCAATGCATCCACGGGGTCACAATAATCGGTCTCAGCGCTCCATCGACTACAGAACCAATGCGCAGATTGCTATGGTGAAACAGAATGACAGGCAACAACACCAATTCATAAACTAACAGCATCGGCAGTGAAATACCAAGCACTGGCAAAACCAAGAGTCGAGCGACGCCGGAAAGGATGATTTCTCCAGTATGAAATCGAACGGCCGAGGTTGCATCCAGTTCGCGGTCAGAGTGATGGACCGCGTGAAAACGCCAAAGCAAAGGCACACTGTGGTTGATTCGATGCCACGCGTACATCCACAAATCGATCAGTACCAGGCCAATCACGAATTGAATCCACGCCGGCCAGGCACTTGGCAATTGATGAAGCATGCCAATCGAATTCTCGCGTGACCACTCGGTCACGACCTTTAACGCAGCTCCGAAGAGAACGCTTCCAATGATTGCGTTTATGACACCGAGCACAACATTGGATGAACCATGACTACCCCTTCTGCTTCTCCCTGCGAACATCGGGAAAATGGACTCTCCGATCCACAGGGCGACCAACATTGAAAAGACGATCGAATTCTTTGCTGGAATCGCCCACGACCAGTCTTGACCGTCTATTTGCATATCATCCTTGCTCGACTAACAGCAGAACTTATAACTTTTTCCTCAGCTCTCCACATTCTACCGATTGCTAAGTTTTTTCTACGGAAGAAACGCCAAAAAGTTAACGCCGGACGACGAGAGATTGACGCCCGGCGTTTTTCGTTTCTACCAAACGTTTTGGGCCTTTTCCGCGTCGGCAACGCCTGCCCCAAATATCTCGAGGAAAGCGAGAAAACGGCCCACGACAGAAACGCGAGCCTTCCCCTCCGGCACCCCAGATCTCTACTGAGAACTCTCAAAATCTCCGGTTCCAAACATGCGTTTGATTAACACAGTGACTGCAAATCCTAACGGCCAGAAACCTTCTCCAATTTTGGACCACCGAAGCACCCGATCCCCACTCTGTGACGACCCCTTTCGCAATGCCGACCGTGCAATAGACGAGATCGGTCCAGAGAAATCCGAAGCCAAGCACCAGCCCACCCAGCGTGGTTTGTCGGATCGAGTCGATCCAAGGTGGATGATAGAGCTGGCTAGTCTCCACAAAGAAAGCGAGAGCTATCGAGATTGCCATCCGAGCCAGGTTAAACGATCCTCAGGTTCATTCGATGCCAAACGCTTTGATACGCGAGCTTAATGTGGTTGGTTTCATGTCGAGTTTCGCAGCGGCACCATCGTCGCCGTAGATCTTTCCTTTCGATGCTTTCAGTGCGGCCCGAATATTGTCTGCTTCTAGCTCTCGCACTTGGGATTCCTTAAGGATGCTTGGCGATGCGTCTTCGCTTGCTCTTTCCTCTAATCGTTTCGATGGATTCTTTGTCAGGTCAAACTTCAAGCGTCCATCGGTTGCAATGATGCATGCTCGCTCCAAGACATGTTGGAGCTCGCGCACGTTTCCAGGCCAATCGTATCGTTGCAGTTCTTGAACGTTTGCCAAAGTCAAGCGAGGTCGTGGACGACCAACCTGCCTAGAAAACCGAGCGAGAAAATGCTCGGCGAGCAAAGGTACATCATCAATTCGTTTGCGAAGCGGTGGAATCTCCATCGGAAAGACGCTTAGCCGGTAATACAAGTCCTGCCGGAATCGTCCTGCTTCTGCCTCCATTTTCAAGTTTCGATTTGTCGCAGCGATAATTCGTACGTCTATGCGACGAGTGCGCTCTTCACCGATACGTTCCAGTTCACTTTCTTGAAGCACTCGGAGCAACTTAGATTGCAAATCGAGCGGTATCTCGCCAATCTCGTCTAGGAACAATGTTCCTTTATCGGCCAATTCAAATCGACCTACTCGATCTCGCAGTGCGCCCGTGAAGGAGCCTTTGGCATGGCCAAAAAACTCGCTTTCATAAAGTTCACGAGGTATCGCAGCGCAATTGACTTTGATCAATGGTCGATCGGATCGGCGGCTATGCCTATGGATTTCCCTCGCGACAACTTCTTTTCCGGTCCCGCTTTCGCCAAGAATCAATACCGCTGAGTCGGTTGGTGCCACCAACTCGATCTGGCGCGTTATCGCTTGAAGGGCTGCGCTTTGACCAAGCAAGTCACCAAAGGAACTGGATTGCTGCACTTCTTCTCGCAAGTACTCATTCTCTTGTTCAAGGCGACGCTTGAGCGACTCAATCTCATCCATGGCTCTTGCGTTCGCGATGGCGGCAGCCAAATGATCCGCAATCATTCGCAACCATTCAAAACAATCCGGACCTGGCCTAGAACGCGAGAACAATCCCATCACGCCTAATACCTCTCCGCGATGCATGAGTGGATGACCGACAAACGACACAATCTTTTCGCTCCGAATCCATTCTGGAACAGCTGCCCACGACGAATCAGAAGTGACGTCTGCGATCTCAAGCGATTTGCCTGTTAGGGCGATCTGGCCTACTTTGCGAACGCCGATCGGAAATCTTCGAAAGCTCCCGTTCAAATTCTTCCAGGGCGCGTTGGATGGGTCGAGCGATTGGCCAGCGCTTGCCACCAAATGAAGACAACGTTGACGATCGGGGCATTCCAATGAATGACGGCATCGATCGCAATCGCCAATTTCGGGCGGTTTCGTAAGCCAAATTCGTGCGAGTGCTACTGAGTTACCTTCTGCGAGCCGGTTAACAGTTAACAGCAAAAGTTCAGACAGTTGATGAAGCTCTGCCAGTTGCAAAACGAGAAGTTTGGGATCACCCAAAATTCGATTGGTTGATTTGTTAGTGGTCATTCGATCAAGGTAACGAATTTACGTTGAAGCACAACGAAAAACCGTTTATCCACGACATATCGTTGCAACTGCATTTACTCTGGTGTTTCCTTAAGTTCTTTCTTGGTAGGGACTTGCGTTTTCTTGTCCAGTTTGGCACGGCAATTGTATTTAAGAGGTTTATCGCAGACGAATTTCTCGAATGCAATTGAACCATCGTACCCTAGGAAACAATCATGTCTCGAATTCAATCCATCAATCCAGCGTCCGCAATAGGTAAAGCTAAGGAGCTACTCGACGCAGTCCAAAGCAAACTTGGGCTAGTACCGAACATGACCAGAGCGATGGCCAGTTCACCAGCAGTGTTGGATGGTTACCTCGCGTTAAGCGGTTCGTTGAGCAAAGGTGCTCTGAATGCCAAGACTCGCGAGCAGATCGCTTTGACAGTCGCCGAAACAAATTCATGTGATTATTGCCTCGCGGCACATTCCGCTATCGGCAAGATGGTCGGTTTATCGGCCGAGCAAATCGTTGACAGTCGTCGAGGAACGTCCGTGGATCCAAAATCGGAAGCGATCGTTCGCTTCGCTCGCCAAGTTGTTGAAGAAAAAGGTCGAGTGTCGAACCAAGAAATAGCACAAGTCCGGGCTGCAGGACTTGATGATGGCGGCATCGCTGAGATCGTTGCTAATGTCGCGCTCAATATCTTTACGAACTACTTCAATCACGTTGCGGAAACGGAAATCGACTTTCCAAAAGCCGAACGTTTGAACGACGCTCAACACGTCTGTGCAAGCGGAGAGTCGTGCCACGCGACACGCTAAGCCACGCTTCCACTTTGGCAGCCAGTTCTTGCCTGTGAAGAACATCACTTAAGCGACAGGTCCTCTGTCGCTATTTTCATCTCACAACCGTCTATAAACAAGATCGAAGTCCGACCATGAAGAAACTTATCACAACGCTGCACAAAATCGCTTTTGCCACGATCTTTTTTTCCGCACTGCCGATAACATCTACCCTTCGCGCACAAGATTCAAACAGAGTGTCAGCGCATGAGAATCTAATCGTAAAGCACA
>JANLRK010000084.1:0-14071 GCA_031361585.1 Pirellula sp.
GCGGAGTGACGATAAAGCGCCCTGTCATCCGTTCGCGGACTACCTCGCTACACAATTCCGCGTTTGGAAACTCTGCAAGATACTCAGTGGGTGTTATGTGGTGACCTTTCAATAAATGACCGTTGAGGAGCTGAAAGCAATTACCACAGAGCCGACATTCCACTGACTCTAGGACCTCCACACGTATTTTGTCGTAGGTGATCCCCGCGTCCGTCAACGCACTTTTCCAGCCCCAATACGGCGTGATCCTATAGACCGCACGGACCAATTTCGGATCGTCGCGATTCACCGCGCTCAAATTTAACGCCATGCGTTGCGCAAAACGCTGACGAATCGCCTTAATAATCTGCTTTCGATTCATAGATCGCCATGATATGTCATTTATTACACGTTGCTAGGGTTACTGCACTTTAGGCGAACGGATATTTCATTCGGATTGATATTGCCACGAAAAAGGCCCTCAGGGGAATTGTCACGAAAGGAATATTGCATGATGCATCCGCGAAGAAACAACCCTTTCTTGCCTTTGAGATCATCCCGGTTGGCGCTTTCGGCATTTCCATTACACGATATTGTGCAGACACCGCAGCAAGTGCATTCAACATTTTTCATTTTTTTTTTGCATTCGGTGAAGCGCACCGATCTTCTTTAACGCATTGAACTATAGCTGCAAATGGCAGAGAGCGATTTGCGGGCGTCGCAGTGGAATAACAGAGCTATGTAAGTTTCGAATCTAGAGGAATGATGATGAAGATGAACAATGTTAATACCAAAAATCGCTTCGATACGATTATTCTTGGTTCCGGCCTAGCTGGCTCATCGCTGGCGGCTATTATCGCGAAACAGGGTTTTAGTGTTCTTCTGTTGGACAGGGATCGTCACCCTCGGTTTGCTGTTGGCGAGGCGATGCTGCCTCAGAGCGCGATGTGGATGTGGATCGTTTCCCAACGGTTCGGCATTCCTGAGATCGGCAATCTGTGCACCCCCGAGAGTCTGGCGCGATGTGTCTCGTCGAAGCACGGCCACAAGCGAGCCATCGGATTTGCCTATCACCGGGCGGGGGTTCGCCACGACACTAGCGAATCACATTTGCTGGTCCCACCCATGGTCCCGCTTTTTGCAGAAAGCCATCTTTTTCGTCAGGATACCGATGCCTACATGCTTAACGCAGCGGTCGGCTACGGGGTGACGTCGCGAGAGGGCGTGGTTGTCGAGGATGTCAACATCGACGACAACGAAGTAGAGATCCGCCTTGCCGATGGTGAGACGTTTCAAGGACGTTACCTCATCGATGCGACAGGATTCCGTTCCGTGCTGGCGGACAAGTTTGGGCTCCGCGATCAGACGCCCAATGCCGCCACATGTTCGCGGACTATTTTCACTCACTTCGAGGGTCTTAGGCCGTTTGATGAGTTGCTGGCGGACAACGAACAATCCGGCCTTTCGCGGCGCTGGCACGATGGCACGCTTCATCACGTCTTTGATGGTGGTTGGTTTTGGATTATCCCGTTCGATAACCATGGGCTCTCAAACAACCACCTTGCCAGCGTGGGCTTGAGCCTTGATCTTAAGAAGTTTCCGCGTCGCGAGATCGCTCCGGAACAAGAATTTTGGGAAATCGTGAATCGTTTCCCTTCGATCGCGGCCCATCTCGAAGGGACAAAGGCTGTGCGGCATTGGACGGGGACAGGGCGGCTCCAGTATTCCTCAAACCGGACCGTCGGGCCCCGATTTACGATACTCAGCCACGCCTGTGGGTTCATTGACGCGCTCTACTCCCGGGGGTTGATCAGCACGTTCGAGAGCCTTCACGCCGTGGGAAGCCGGCTTCTGGATGCGTTGCGCACCGATGATTTTTCCGTGGAGCGCTTCGATTACATCGAACGGCTGCATCGAGCGCAGCTCGCCGTCAACGATCAGACTGTTCGAAATGCGTATCGTTCGATGGCTGACTTCAAGTTATGGGACGCATGGACTAAGATCTGGATGGCGCTCAAGCTATACGGCGATCTGTGGATATTCCGAAGCATCATGAAATTTGAGCACAGCCGCGACGTTGCGATTCTCGCCGCGCTGGATGAAGAGCCGCGACCCGGCGCGGGAGCACCGTTTGCCAAACATGCGCAGGGGTTGCTCGACCTTACAACGCAATTGCTCGACGAACTTGATCGCGGTTCCATCACGGTGGACGCGGTGTCGCGCCAACTGCTGGAAGCGCTCGGAGAGGCGGACTGGCTGCCACAAGGCATCTACGGTTGGGGCAATAGCGAATCACGCCATATCGAGTTTAACGACGAAATCATGAGGAAGTTGTTCACCTGGGGAAACAAAGAAGCACCGGAGTGGTTGCGAAAAGGGCTATTTGATTTTCCGCCACCGGGAGCTCCTGACCCAAAGGGATCGCAGGCGTCTCAAAGCGCTACCGATGTTGATCCGTCTAGAAGTCCCACCGTGCCATGCGCGCACTGTGAAGCCCATGCGAAGACAAGGCAGACACACAACGGAACAAAGCTCGCCGAGGGTGTAGTCATGTCATCCTCTCCAACAAAGATTTTCGAGCCGTTCCGAATCAAGAGTATCGAGCCTATTCGCTCGACTACCCGCGAGCAGCGTGAGCAGTTGCTTGACGCGGCTGGCTACAACCTTTTTATGATCAAAGCCGATGACGTCCTTATCGATTTGCTCACCGACTCTGGCACTGGTGCTATGTCGACTCACCAGTGGGCGGCGATGATGCGTGCAGACGAGTCCTATGCCGGAGCGAGTAGCTTTACTCGCTTCGAAGCTGCGGTCCGATCCATCTTCGGTTTTGGGCACATCATTCCGACTCACCAAGGACGGGCTGCAGAGCGGATTCTCTTTAGCGTTGGGTGCAAGCCGGGCGATATCGTGCCGAACAACAGCCATTTCGACACAACCAGGGCGAACTGTGAACTTGCCGGGGCTGAAGCGGTGGATCTACTCGTCGCCGAAGCCGCGCATCTGGGCCTTCGGGCTCCCTTCAAAGGGAATATGGATGTGAATGCACTCGCACGTTTGATCACGCGTGTCGGGACAAGTCGGGTGCCGATGGTCATGCTCACCATCACCAATAATGCCAGTGGCGGGCAACCGGTTTCGATGGAAAACATCCGGGCGGTCAAGGCCGTTTGCGTGTCTCACGGCATACCACTTTACATTGACGCCTGTCGATTCGCTGAGAACGCTTTCTTTATCAAGGAACGGGAGCAGGGTTACCATGACCGGACGCCGCTTTCCATCGCGCAGGAAATGTTCAGCCTTGCCGACGGCTGCGTGATGTCAGCGAAGAAAGACGGCCTCTCTAATACGGGCGGGTTTCTGTGTACCAACGACGGCGCATTGGCACAAAAACACAAAGAGTTGCTCGTCGTCACGGAAGGGTTCCCTACGTACGGCGGACTGGCGGGACGTGACCTGGAGGCGATCTCGGTGGGTCTCTTTGAGGCACTCGATGAAGACTATTTGCGCCACCGTGTCGCCTCGGTCGCTTACCTCGGAGAGCGTCTGATCGAGTTGGGAATCCCAATTGTTCAACCGACGGGTGGGCATGCGGTGTACATCGACGCTCGCGGATTTCTTCCCAATTTGGCGGCAATAGATCTTCCTGGCGTCGCGCTGGCTGCCGAACTTTATCTTGAGGGTGGCATCCGGGCTACGGAAATTGGAACGCTGATGATTGGACGGCGCGATTCACAGGGCCAAGAGCACCCGGCATCCGTTGATTTGCTGCGACTGGCCCTGCCACGCCGCGTTTACACGCAATCACACATCGATCATGTCGTGGAGACTATCCGGCAAGTATGGAATCGGCGATCGACTGTGCGAGGTCTGGAAATCGTTCACCAGGCACCGTTGCTTCGGCACTTCACAGCGGTCCTGCGTCCCAGAGTTTCCGTCGCTGAGAGGCAGCACTTGACCTTAGAGCCTGAAGTCTTCTCGACCGGCTTGTTAACTTGCCAGAGTTGATACCACCGTCGTTTTTAGTGAACTCCCCAATTCAAATTACATGAACTCAAAGCGCTATTATGCCTAAGCTATTCGGTTTTAAAAAAGTGCCGGTTCCGGGTCAGCCCACACTGCCAATCATCGGAGCACCCAAACGATTCTACGACTTCCTTGAGGATCCGGTTGGAGTCGTGATGAGACTTCGCAAGTACGGCGATGTCGCGGCGGTGGTAGAAGGCAGTCCTGCAATCGTTTGTGTCTATGGTGCGGATCGCAACCGTGAGATACTGAACGTTCCTGGCATGTTCCAGCATGATGAAGATCTGTTTCGCGGCCCTGAGGGGAGCGCAATGCGAAAGCTGCGCAACGCTCTGGTCTGCATCAATGGCCCGATGCACAAGCGGCACCGCAAGCTGATGCAGCCTGCCTTCCAAAAGTCTGCTCTCGACGGCTATGCTCCAGGAATTGTCGAAACGACGCGCCAGCGGTTGGCGACCTGGCCTGTTGGCGGAATAGCGAAACTGGACGTACTATGCCGCGAACTGGCGTTGTGCGTGGCCGTCAAAAGCTTATACGGCCTCGACGTCAGGGAAGGCGTACCGGAACTGGGGGCGCTTGCGGCCGAGTTTGTGGATGTGTTCTCCGCCCCGAAGATCATTCTGGCTCCAATCAATTTGCCCGGCATGCCATACCGGCATGCCTTGCATTTGTGCGAGCGGATTACTCAGGAGTTTACGAATCTCATCAAGGAAAAGCGACGCTTGGGCGGGGAACAGCGCGACGCGATGGCATTGCTTATGGCTGCGCGCGATGACGACGATCAGCCATTGTCGGACGCGGAACTTATCGCCGAAGCCATGGTGTTGTTCATCGCCGGCCATGAGACCACCGCGATGACGCTCACCTGGACATTGTTCCTGCTGGAACGCCATCCCGAAGTACTTGCCAGTGTCCTCAACGAATTGGACGCCGTGCTAGAAGGCCGTGAGCCTGGTCCCGAGGACGGGTCAAAGCTGGTGATGCTAGACCGAGTGATCAAGGAGTCCATGCGGCTGCTTACTCCCGTGCCAGTGCTCTTCTTGCGCGTCTGCGCCGAAAGCGTTCAGGTCGGGAAATTCACGCTACCCAAAGGCGCCAACGTGCTGGTAAGTCCACTGGCCACCCATCATGACCCGGACGTTTATCAGGACCCTCGCCGGTTCAAACCCGAGCGTTGGGAGAACACTTCTCCGCCGCCATATGCTTACCTGCCATTCGGAGCTGGGCCACGCACTTGTGTCGGCCTAATGTTCGCTGAACGCGCATTGCGCCTGATGCTCCCCATGATTCTCCAACGCTATCGCATCTCGATTCCCGAGGGCACGAAAATCGACCGATTGACTCGCGCGAATATCATGATGGTCCGCGATGGAATGCCCGTGAAGATCGAACCGTTTGACAGGGCCTGCCGCATACCGCACCCGATCCGGGGAGATATTCACGAGCTGGTAGATTTTTCATGAACGCCGTCGACTAGTCACAATTCAAAATCAACCACGAACTTAATCGGAACTCTCACATGAACAATCTTGAACTCGCGATCCATTTCTTTTTGCAGATCGCAGTCATTCTGCTCTTCTGCAGGCTGGTGGGATCAATCGCCGCTCGTGTTGGGCAACCACAAGTGGTCGCCGAAATGATTGCCGGTGTTCTCCTGGGGCCATCGCTTTTCGGCCTACTCGCACCGGAATCACAGGCTTGGCTTTTTCCTTGGGACAAGTCGCAGACTGCCCGGGACACCCAGAGCTACCTTTTTCCTGCCTCCCAGCTCGGTTTGGCACTCTATATGTTTGTCGTAGGCATGGAATTTCGAATGGACATCATACGCCAACGGTTCAAATCCTCGATGGTGGTTTCCGTTGCGGGAATGGTGACGCCGTTTGCCCTCGGTGCACTCCTAGCATGGGGGTGCTATGGTTATTCTGACCTCGGTCTTTTTGGGCCCGAAGTGTCGAGGTCATCTGCAATGATTTTTCTCGGAGCCTGCATGTGCATCACTGCATTTCCCATGCTGGCCCGGATCATTCAATTCAAGAAACTAAATGGCACCACCATGGGCACTGTGGCCATTGGTGCCGGAGCCATTGACGACGCGACCGCATGGTGCCTTCTTGCGTTGGTCCTCGCGAACATCGACAACAATTGGTCTTCTGCGATTCTCAATATCGGTGGCGGAGC
This sequence comes from Pirellula sp., assembly GCA_031361585.1. Lineage (GTDB taxonomy): Bacteria > Planctomycetota > Planctomycetia > Pirellulales > Pirellulaceae > JBKCUI01. The sequence goes on from JANLRK010000084.1 coordinate 6,184, forward strand.
TCTCTTTGTCACTATCGCTTTTTATGTTATTAAGCCATTGCTTGCGAGGCTGGAGCATCATCTAACGGAAGATGGCTCGCTGACCGAGAGTGGTCTTGTCGTGGGTCTGTCTCTGATGGCGCTTGGAGCATGGTGGACGGACTACATTCGGCTGCATGCCGTTTTCGGCGCATTCGTCATGGGTGCCGTGATACCCCGAAGTGTAATGGCACGCGACACTATTGCGAGAATCCAGCCGCTTACCGTCGCCTTATTGCTACCGTTGTTCTTCACCTATTCTGGACTTAACACCCAAATAGCCCTGCTCAACACCCCGACATTGTGGATGATCTGCGGTGCGGTACTCGTAGCAGCAGTGCTGGGCAAAGGGATCGCGTGCTGGCTGGCAGCGCGTGCGTCGGGTATCTCGAATCGCGAAGCCATGGGCATCGGGGTCCTGATGAATGCACGCGGTTTGATGGAACTGATCATCATCAATATCGGACTGCAGAAGGGTATCATTTCCCCTGGGCTCTTCGCCGCCCTTGTCATCATGGCAGTTATCACAACGTTGATGGCATCGCCGATCTTTGAACGCCTCATCGGTACCGGAAGTTATGAGCCGGAGTTTGAACCCACTTTCGATTCGGCGCATTGCCAGCTGACCCCCTCAATTCCCATCTCTGACCCCCGACCCAACCCTCTCAACGCCGCTTTCCAGAAAAGCAAATTCGCGAAGGAAGTCGACTTATTACGTTAGGCACAACAAAAGGGGCACGGCAGTGACCGCGCAGCGAAGTCTTACGCCGAGATTATTCAATACCAAAGTCCATCTATTCATTGAAACTGACAAGTGAGTAACAAGGTCCAACAGTATGCTCGTGAACGACATCGCTGAAAATCGTGCCTTGGTGCAGGTCGAACGCAAATTCTTGTTCGTCCCTCTGGATGATGGATACGTGTCCTCGGAAGATCTCGCCAGCGTTTTACCGAGAGGATGGAAGAATGGGTGACAAAGCGAACCGATTTCGCATACTTCCTGTGCCTCGATGTAAGTCGCCGGGGTCGGTTCCAAGATATTGACCTGTCGGCCCAGTTCAGTGCCCAATGCAAAACGCATCGCAAGCAGGTAATCTACACCAGCATTGGAAAGCCGCGCGAGGACGATCCACTTTATCCCGTCTACGTCCAATTCGAGCGCTTCCGAGCCGCCCAATACAGTCGCGAACTCAGCGATAAAGTTTGGCGTGGCTGCGTCAAGATTGTGGGACAAGGTTACTGGGCTAGTTCGATCCTGCGGGCGTCTCGGCTTAGCTTGACTGGAGTGCTGCCGAATAGTGTTGGCGTTCCAAAAGTTCAGGGCAGGTTACATTTACCGTGGCAGCACGATACTTCCGAATCACAAATTCAGTTCTTACAGTCATACATTCTTTCAGCGACAACGAAGAGAGTGATTCGCTTCGTTTTCCCAATTTGTAATGAGCGAAAAGTGTCTTCCAAAGGCAGGGAAGCAAAAGACCGGAACTGAGAAACAGGCAACAGTGAAGTTTATAATAGCCATTGCCCACCAAATACGCTTGCAAACATAGTTCCTCCTCTGGCTCCATGCCATAGCCAAGAATCAGGTGACACATGCTGCTTCTCACGAGGATTGCAATGGCTGCAACACCGATGACTTTCGTACCTTCGCCGTGTTGATTACCGAATGCAAATACGGGAAGAGCCCGAAAGCCTCAGTCGCTTTCAAAGACACTGGCGGCGACTTTTTTCAGACGAGGTAGGTCGTTGCTGATCAAAAGGACCGCCACACCAAAAAGCATAAAACTTGTAAGCAACCAAAAGCAAGCTTGGCCACGTTGATCGATACTAGATTTGGAGACCTTTTTTACAAGCAGCTGCTCCAAGGTAAACCATCCGGTCAAATTTTGGTGATTGCCGGCGGAATGGATCTGAGAAACACAGCCTCTCCCCGCAGGTTCTATATAGGCACGAACCCCAAGATCCGGTAGAGCCACCAAGTCGCCTAGCCATTCCGATCGGATCCTTTCTTGCTCTAAGAGTTCGCAAAACTGCAATCGAAGACTTCTATGGTCTAGGCCATAGACCACCAGCTTGGGCGATGTATTCAATGCCAATAGCATCAAAACAAAGAAATAGAGGGCGATAAGAATAATCCAAACCCAAATCCCCAAGAGCGAATAAGCCGCTCGCGGAAAAAAAAGTTCGATAGGTCCGATCGCGACAATTCCAATCAGCGCCAAACCCAGCAAGAGCAGGTCCATCGCACCACTTATAACCGTCGGTGCAGACCTTAGTCGCATGAGTCCAAGAACATTGGTGTAAGCAGCCAGTGGCAAGATAGCGATGGCGAATCGAAGCAAATCAAGCATAGACGGGTTTGTTGTTTAGAGCGGCGCGTGTCGCTTGTAAGACACGCGTTTGGATTTCGTTGAAGTCCCCTTCGATGAATGCTCCAGCAGCAGCGCGATGTCCTCCACCGCCGAAGAGTCGGGCCAATTCATTGCAGTCAACATGGCAACGGGAGCGGAAGCTAACCTTGAAGCCGCCCTTGAGCTGCTCAATCATGATAAAGGCAACCTTCACGCCAACGATGGCCAATGCCAGGTTGATTGCATCTTCTGTGTCGCTAGCGAGCGCACCGGATTCCACGAAATCTTCCTTTCGCACGAAGGTGTGGGCAAGTTGGCCGTTATTTTCCACTTGAATTCGAGACAGTATTCGCCCGCGAAGCCGTACACGACCCAGCGTATCGCGTTCGTACAAATCGCCGTAGATAGAGGAAGGCGAAGCACCGCAATCCACGAGGTCGCCAATGATGCGATAGGTGTCACTGGTGGTTGAAGCAAATCGGAACCAACCCGTGTCCGTTGCGATGGCCGCGTACAACGCAGTCGCCATTTGTTTTGTAATTGGTACGCCCGCATTTTTTGCAAGCAGCGTTACCAAATGTCCAGTTGCTTCGGCACTTGTATCTTTGAAAAACTGAGCGCCCAAATCATCTTCACCGACATGGTGGTCGATGACGATTTTGGTGCCTTCGAATCGGCGAAGCACTTCGGCCATCGGGCCAAGTTGTGCCCAAGCACTGGTATCCAAGACGATGAGGCAATCTCCTTTTACATCCACTCCCAATATATTTTCACCGATGACACGGATGCTTTCGGTTGGATCGAGAAAAGAAAGCATTGGAGGAGTTTGATGGCCATTGACAATCACAACTTCCTTCCCCATACCTTCGAGGATTCCCGCCATCCCTATTTCGCTTCCGAGGGCGTCACAATCTGGACGTATATGGCTTGTAAGCACAAACCGATCGTGTTTGCGAATCAGCGAAATCAATGTAACCCAGTCTAGAGTCATTTAGAAAAACATTTCTTGTCGAGGCTTGTGTTCCCAATGCGGGAGCAGTTAATTGGGACCGTCATCTAGGACTTTTTCGGTCTCAGTTCGGTAGATTATAGCAACGAATCAACTAAACTCGCATCCTGTGAAGTGTGGCGAATGCGTTTTCGCTGTGCAGATTGTAACCCGACGCGTTGTGCAGGGCGAGGAGTCTTGGATCTGGGATTCCCTGTATTGCTTTACTTTGCCTCCCCAGACATCGGATCACTAAGTCGGTTTACATGATCAATGACACTACCTCTGCTCACGTTGAATCACTTCCCAAAGAACTCAACGCATCCGTCGCCTTCGAACGACTCAAGCATTTGCCGAATTGCATTTGGCTTGACAGTGCCCTGACAGGAGACGAGCAATCAAGATACAGCTTTTTGGCTGTAGACCCGATCGACGTACTCAGAGTGGACCAAGTCGTAGCGGACCCATTGGCTAAACTCGCGCAATGGATGGAGACTTTTCGGTCGATAACGGTGCCCGGATTGCCGCCGTTTCAAGGAGGAGTAGCTGGTTACCTTGGTTACGAGTTGGGACGTTGCTTCGAACGTGTCCCTGCAGCCAAACACAACGAATTTGATTTGCCCTTGGCCACGCTTGCCCTTTACGATGTTGTCCTAGCTTGGGATCACAGGACGGAAGAGGGTTGGATTGTTTCTCAAGGCTTTCCTGAATCCTCTTCGCCCAAGGCACGCTTGCAAAGAGCAAAGAATCGTTGCGATGCGTTTATGAAGGTACTGCGTTCCGAAGAAACCAATCCCAGATGTGTTTCGTCAATCGCTCGACCACTCGCATCGAACCATGACGTCCACGCAATGGCACACGGTTTGACTGCACCCCAGTTCGAGACTCGCTTGGGAGGCGGATGGCTTGGGAATTTCGACAGTGCAGGATTTCGCAGCGCAGTTCAAAAGGCTCGCGACTACATCTATGCTGGCGATATTTTTCAAGTCAACTTATCGCAGCGGCTGCTTTGCCCAGCACGTTGCGACTCCGCATCGCTGTATCAGAGACTAAGGCAGGTAAACGCAGCTCCGTTTGCCGGCTACTATGATATTGGTTCTGCCCAGATCATCAGTGCATCGCCGGAGAGATTTCTCCAGGTTAGAGACCGTTGGATTGAAACCCGTCCCATCAAAGGGACGCGTCGGCGAACCGGGAACGCCAATGTGGATGCCCAAACAGCTAACGAGTTAAAGCAAAGCGAAAAGGACAGGTCCGAAAATATCATGATCGTGGATCTGCTTCGAAACGATCTTTCTCGAGTCAGCGAAATCGATTCATTGAAGGTAACACAGTTGTGCGACGTTGAGGTTTTTCCGTTCGTGCTTCATTTGGTCAGCTGCATTCGAGCTCGATTACGACTTGGAGCGAGTGCGACGGAATTGGTGGCAGCGATGTTTCCAGGTGGCAGTATTACTGGCGCACCCAAAATTCGCGCAATGGAGATCATCGCAGAGTTGGAACCGACGGTCCGCGGTCCATACTGCGGTTCCTTGGGCTACTTTAGCTCGGACGGTAGCATGGACTGGAATATACTTATTCGTACGCTAACGGCATCGCGTGGCTGGTGGCAGTTTCAAGTCGGTGGCGGCATCGTTGCCGATAGTGTTCCAGAACAGGAAGAAGAGGAGACTTGGACGAAAGCGGCCGGACTCGTCGCCGCAATCAACGCATCGGTGAAATAGCATCGAGATGCCACTTGTGGTATCGTTTTGTTTTGTCCGTGAAACTGATGGGAATCGAACATGCATCTTGAATACTCATAAGCACTACGAACTTGAGATGATCGTGTGTGGTTAGGCAATGCGGTTTCCTACTTCACCGATCCCTCGCGAAGTGTCTTAAGCGAATAGTGAGTTCCCCGCCAGAATACTCCACCTTGCCGTGTCGTTAACCAGGCTGATCGGAATATCGCATAAAACAGGCACAAGTAAATCAGCGGTGTCAGAATTGAACAAGCTGCACTCCAGCCGAGGCGCCTCGCAAGAACCTGCGCGGGGATGGAAATCGAAAACAACGCGAGACCGGCAGAGATTCCTGCGACGCTACCCGTGAATGGACCAGTGATCGCAAGGCTCCAAACCAAAACGCCACCCAAGGATGCAATCATGGCGGGTGCCAGACGATAATCCAAGGCAGCGAAGTAGTTCTTCTCCATGACCTTGATCATGTTTCCAACCGTTGTCCCCCAGTGGCATTCTACATCGTAACCACCCACAAACGCGCGAGTCCGATAACCCGCTCGCCGCAAAAGTAGGCCGAGCCGAACGTCGTCCAAAACCGTTAACTTCAGGGCTTGATAACCTCCACACCTGCGATAGGCTGACGCGCGAACGAGGTTAAATGCCCCCATTCCCAAGTACGACTTAGGACGGTCTCGATTCACACCGGAGAACCAGTTTCCGAGGCTAATTAGAAATGCCAAGTGCCAAGCTTGGGTGCCAATCGAATGGCTCACGATACCAGGTGTTAGTGTTATATGGTCCACACCTTGGGTTTCGGCGACTCTCAATGCGCGTGCAAGGACATCGGGTTTAATCCAACAATCCGCATCCGTGAACAAAATCCAAACGCCCGTTGCTACAGAGGCTCCAACATGGCATGCATGGCATTTCCCAAGCCAACCATCGGGCAATTCTTCAATGCGAATAGATCGTACTTGCGAGAATTGTTGCGAAAGCTTGCGAAGGATCACTGCTGTCTGATCGGTCGAACGGTCATCGACGACGATAATCTCGAGTAGGACCCCTTGCTGCGCGAGCAAGTGTCTGACAGTGCGCTCGATTCTCGATTCTTCGTCCCGTGCTGCGATAACAACCGAACAGTGTTCGACTGATTGCCCAACGGAATTGTGCAGAGGTTCGACTTCGGCATCAAGCCATGTTGGCAGACGTCGAACCCAATGCAAATGATAAAGCGAGGAAATCGTGAACCACACAAAAAGTACTGTGATCAACAAGTACAAGAAGGTAAGCACCATCATAAATGCAATCCTATGCAGGCCATCAACATGGCTCATTAGGGTTCCATTGGAAGCTCAACTTGCTTGGGGCTTGCAAGATAGCCGATAAGGTCCCGAACTTGATCATTGGTCAATGTTGGAAGCAAGCCGTCGGGCATCATTGAGACCTTCGACAACATCCGTTCAGCGATTTCCGATTTCGGCACGACCAAGCGTTCATTGGCCGTTTGGATTGTCAGTGCAAGCTCGCTTTCGTCGATTACCAATCCAGTTATCACTCTGCCGGTGTCGGTTTGCACCAACTCCATTTGGAAGTCCTTAGATACCGCCGCACTTGGATCGACTAGGTTCTCAAGCATGTACTCAACGTTATTGCGTTGAGCTCCGGTAATCTCCGGTCCAATGTTTCCACCCTCGCCAAACATGCGATGGCAGTTTGCACAGTTCTTTTGAAAGAGAGTCCGGCCCGAGCCTAGATTTGCTTTTCTGACAGTCTCTGGCGTCAAGAGCTTCCGGTACTTGGCGATCAACTGTGTTTTTTCACCGGATGTTGTTCGCATTTCGCCCCAAGCTTGAACAATGCGATGACTGAGCTGCGGATTTCCTAAACTCTGCAATTGCCTGGCCGTGAAAGCGCTAATTTCCTTTCTTGGGATTCGATTCGATTCCACTGCGTCCATCAGGATCGTCCCCCACGCAATTTTCGATGCCATCGTATGCAGGGCGTCTTGACGTGCATCCATATCGAATGACAAGTAGTTGTCGATTAGGATTCGCGGCGTTGCGGCATGGTCGAACTCCGCTAGCCCGCGAATGGCTTCCCGATTGACCTCCGCATCGCAAACCAATTCAATGAGAAGCGAATCTACACCTGTCGCCTTCTTGGATACGAGCGAATGAATGGCTCGGTTCCGATCCATTGACCCTTCGGAACGATCAACGGCAATTTTCCGCAACGACTCCAGAGCGCGAGGATCCCCAAACAGTAGCGCAAGCTCGATTGCGGTCTGACGAACGCTGCGATTTGAACTGGTTTCCAATTTCGAATAGGCAATGTTCCAATTTGCAGGCTTGTCGACGGAGCGTCGCCCTTCCAGTCCATGTATCATGCCTGCGAGGAGATCGACTTGAACCAGAGGTTCATCGCTGTCAATTAGGATTTGCGACAATGCATGGAGACCAACGGCGGATTTGTCATGCGATGCGACGCGCCGAGCGATATGGTTGCGAACGAGAGGGATACGACTTTCCGTGACCAGTGCGACGAAGCGTGTCAGGTCCGTGTCAATCAACGGCTCAATAGCGTACCAATTCATTAGCGGTAAATTCATGTCGGTTGCATCTTCCGCATGATGCAGCAGATTGGCTGCGATAACCCACCGGTCGACTAGCGGCACTCGTTGAAGTCCACTCGACAAATGCAATCGAACGTGCGGCGAAGGATCTTGAGACGCCAATTCTTGAAACCGCCGCAGAGCGATCGCAGAGGGTTTGGAGTCTTCGCAGAGGAATCGTATCGACCACGCGCGG
>JANLRK010000125.1:0-28122 GCA_031361585.1 Pirellula sp.
TGGATCAAAGAACGATTGATAGGGCCGGGGCCGAAATGGGTTCCGCCAATTCTATTGCCCGCGGATTTCGAAACAAAAATCCTGCTAAATTGACACATTGGCCTCGGTAAACACGTACATTGGAATTATTCAGATAGCCGGTTTGCTTTCAGTTTGCTTTTGCAAACAAACGTTCAAGCAAGATAGAATCCCCATGTTTAGATAGGAGATATGGGGCTTTCATCTTCACCAAAGTTTTGTTCGTCTCTCCAATCAATACTCGGATAGTTGAAGACTCTGCCCGTTCTTCAACGTCCCACAAGAGCAACGCCAATTCAGTAGTCTTTATCCGACCAGTAGCCCAAACGGCTTCTAGCAAGCGTTGCTGTAGCTTGGCTAGCCCCGTGAGGCATGAATCCCGATTGATTCGCTCGATTAGAATCACCGCATCGGCTTGTAGGTCCATCGCTCTTTGCTTGATGCCACTAGCTACAAGTTCCGGATAGTCTTCAATCCGGTCTAGCCGGCGTTGAAGTGAAACAAGTTCCGCCATGAATGCAGCTAGTTCGGCAGGTGCCGGAAATGGTACTAGTCTTGCTAAATCCCCGACCGTCGATAGCGAATCATCCGCATCCAATTTGGAAAATTCTTCCAACTTTTTTAGGAACTCTCTCATTGGGCTATCCTCAACCTTGGAGCATGCTTGGCCGCTTCAATGGCACTAGCTTCACTCAGCTTTGCATAATGTTCCGTCATGCTTGGGCGGGAATGTCCAAGCAATGCCTGAGCCCCTTCAATGCCAATAGCATCCCTGACCGTCGTTGCCGTCAAATGCCTGATTTGGTATGGAAACCAAGGCTCTACTTTCGCCCGTTCGCATGCTCGATAGATTGCCCGTCGGTAGGAATGTTTGTCGTAACACGAACCTGCTTTAGTGGATTCAAAGCAATACGTATCCTACGGCCTGACCATGAAGGGCTCTAGCGTTGCTCGTGCTTCACCGACGATGGGTATCGACCGCGTTTTACCTTTACCAACGTTCTTATGCTTCAATGGTCGGTAGACCCATTCAGTGCCGCTCTTATCTATCTCGATTGGTCTAATCCTGCATAGCTCGCTTGGCCTCATCCCTGTTGCCACTTGTAGACGCACCATCGCCGCTAACGTTTTCCCTAAATGTGGGAGCGTAGCTATAACGATATCGACCGAAACAGGCTTAACGGGTTCGGGCTCATGTGCTTCGGATTGGCCGAACTTTAGAGGGTCAATCGATTTCAACCGCACCCATGAAGATTGGTCGACAAGTTCTTGCGATACCGCCCACTTGAAAATGCGAATGACTAGGTTCGTCAATCGGTTGCAATACTGCCGACTCTTACCAGACTCAACCCAACGTTGCCGTTGCAACAGCAACGCCTTTGGGCCGTAGCTAGCCGCCAATAGCTGCCCATCGGCCTCAATGATGTCCGAACAAGTCTTTTTGATCCTTGCTAGTTCGGTACCGACCCCATAACGCTTATCAGCGAAAGTCTCATAACCGCCGAGTATGTGGCTAACGGTTAGTGGGGTGTCAATCTGATGGGTTATTGTCGGTTCGGAAAACAAGAACTCTGCCTTGCTCGAAACGGCTTCAAAATCGAAATCATCCGGCATTGATAACCCGCCGTCTTGATATGCTCTTAGCAAGACGGCATACCGTGCGAATGATTCCGCCGATTGATGCTTTCCAAGGTAGTAATCGACCCCATCAAGTCGCACGACTGATTGTCCTGACACATGAAGCACCATTTGAGGTGCTAAACTTTTCGGCCTGACCATGGAATCCCCTTCCCCATACTTCAGGTGTACTAGCTGGCTAGTACATTTTCTCAGTATGGTTTTGCGATTGAGCAAGGATTGCACGTCGAATTGACGGTACGCCGTTTTGCGTTTTACCCTATAAAAACGTTGACCAAACTAACAGTAGCGAAGACTGGACTTGAACCAGCGACCCACGGCTTATGAAGCCGTTGCTCTAACCAACTGAGCTACTTCGCCAAATATATGGCCAACCCGTGTTTTTCAAAAGCCAAAGAAAGCATTCGGAAAACACTGGCCAGACCCTACCCCAAATCAACTCTCAAACCGCACCCATGTGAGTGCAGGGGCAAGTGGATTCTCGGGAAATCGTACTATATCGGACCACTCTGGGCAACGCCAGAGGCTGCTTGGGAAGTTTGAAACGGTTCCGATGTGATCGCGAAGACGGGAACACCTAGTTGGCGGTTACTTGCAGCTTGTTTTCGCCTCTTTCAAAACGATAACTCACTTCAACCGCTGGACGCTGCAGCGTCCTCCACGGGGCTTATTTGCCTTTGTTCAGTTCTTTGACCAAGTAGATCATTTGACCTATATGGTGATGGAAATGCACCGAACATCGAAGGTACATACTGAAACGATCTAGTACGTCGTCAGCACCGACAGCACTATATGCTCTCGCCCAATCCTCCTCTTTTTGACGCTTGATGGAATCCACCACCAAAGCGATGCTATCATCCAACTTGACTAGGACCTCGTGTTTGCGCCCCATTTGAACGTCGGTGAACTCGAGCTCCCGGTCCCTTACATATCCAGTGTTCTCGATTTGCGAACCAATGTAGTAGTTCAAATTCCCTGTCAAGTGAAGGACCAGATTTCCAAAACTATTCCCGTACGAATACGGCTTGGTCCAAAACTGCTCTTCCGAGATCTGATCGGCAAGCGTGTGGACTCGTTGGCCGAAGTCCTGAAAGTAGTGGACGAACCCATGAGCGATCGTTGAGGAAAGTTGGTTCATTGGAGTGAGAGGGTTTTCTCGTAGCGTTTTTTACATGACTGTATTTATTTAACTTTTATCGGCCGTGCCTGAGTCGACATCACGGCGGGGACCGCCGCGCCACACTTTGCTCTTTCCATTTTTTGATTCTTTCGGTTCGAAACTCCTCCGATTTGGGTGGTAGTATCAGTGTTTCCTCACGAAAGCCCAGCAGTGGGTGAGACTGAATTTGTGGAAAGACCGACGAATAGTCATCCCCGGCCAAGTGCATCGAAACTAGCAAGGCAATATCTCGAAATTCGGCCGAGAGAATCTCGGCGGCAGCCAACGGATTTCCATTGCCCTGATTCTGGAAAGCAATGTACTCAGTCGCGTTTTCTAAAAACTTTTCAACCAGAGGAAGGTCAGCTGCATTGCCGTATCGATAGATGGCTTGCATGGACCTAACAAAGGCGAATGAATCGGATTTGGCTTCGTTGGATTCCAGCAACCTCAAGGCAACTTCGCGGGCTTGGGGATAGTCGCTTTGGAGAAAGAGTGATAAGCAATCGAGCTGCCTTTCTTCAATCCTCTTTGACCATCCAGACATTAGTCGCTCCAGCGACTTCCTGGCTTGTGGATCTAGCATGAATTGGGAGAAAGGTGAAGTCCGGAAGGTTCCAACGCTTAGCCTTTCTAAGCTTCGATCGGTCATATCATCGGCTACGTTCAAGCAATACAACATGGCCAAAGCATCCGGTATTTCGTAACCGATCAAATCCAATAATTTTTGGCTGATAGTTGCCGCAATCTCACGAGCCTTGTCGAGCGATTCTTTTTTTGATTTCAGCTCGTTGAAAACCAATTCCGGGTATTTTTCTAAAAGCCGTAAGAAGAGCACTTTTGCGTTTCGACTAGGGCCGCTGACACGAGAAAAACTTTTCCAACCGTCAAAAACCGATGCTTCATTTGGATCGGTAGAACGCAAGAAGCCTCGGACCTGCTTTTCGTTCCGATCGCTCTTGAGTTTGGCAATGACACCACTCAGCCTTACGTACGCTTCGAGATCCTCTTTGGTAAGTCTCTTAAATGCTTGTTCGAGCTCGGGCAGCATTTTCTCGTCCGAATGAGAAAGTTCGTCCATGGCGGACTCTCTGACTGCAAACTCCGGGCTACCTAATAGCGAAACCAATCCCGGTAGGGTGTCGGCCTTAACTATAGCCGGCATATCTTGCCCAAAGCAACAAGAATGAAAATAGCAAGCCAGGAAAACAAACAGCATTAAGCAACTTGGGTTAGCACTGGATTGTCCCACTTTTTTTGGATCCACAGCATTTCGATCCACGTCGATGTGGGGGACAGAGTCCCCAAGACAAATCGTTCCAAAATAGGAGCACAGGATCGAAGATTTTCGCGTAGGCGAAGTTGCAGTTTCGAAAGAAAAGACCATTAGTTACTACTCTGACCCGCGAGCTCCATCTCGAACGCTAAACATCTTGAAACGTCACACATGGAGCGGCCACCGTTTCCCCAAAATGCAATTGCAAAAATCCTACGCTCCTTGCATTTTAACAACTTGTTCGAGATGGCGACTCAAAGTCCAAGAAAAACTCCTTGATGAAGCGGCCATCTGCGGCTAGACTTTGAGTAGTTCAGGGATTTGCGGCCGCTTGCAGCCTAACTGCTAAATAGCCACTGATGTTCCAGAGCTTCCGAGAAGCCATGCCCAGCCATAGCTTCCAATGCGGATGCTTTCTAACTTCAGCGACCACGACCTACCTTGTCCGACGACGCAACACCGTCAGATGGCAACGGGTAGGCTGCTCTCAGTCGCAATTCTGAAGTCTTCCATCATTGTTCCTTTAGACTCCTTGTTCCTTTAGCCTCAATTAGCATATGGAAAACGCAACTATCGTGGATAAGCACTCGAAAGCGTCGAATCCAAACGCGGAAAAACCAACCGAAGTCGTGGCCCAGCGGGCTGGCTTGAGCACTACGAGCGTCCACGCCGGCGAAGCTCGACGAAAGCCGAGTGATGCTATCACCGACTCTATTTGTTGCAGCAGCACTTTTACGTTTGAGTCGACAAAAAGCATCCTCGACTACATTCAGCAGAAGCAAGATCGAGAGGAGTACGGTCGCTACGGAAACCCAAACGAAAAGGTTGTCGAACGCAAGTTAGCAGCGTTGGATTCAACTGAAGAAGCGATTATTTATTCCAGTGGTATGGCTGCCATCGTAGGACTCTTGTTAGCAAAACTCAGCTCAGGTGACGAAATCGTCATCTTCGACGAATGCTACCATCGAAGTCGCGAGTTCTGTTCGAAACACTTGTCGCGATTCGGCATTATTACGCATCAAATCGAGATGGGGGACTTCGAAGCGATGGACGCGGCGATAAACCCGCGTACGAAATTGTTAATTAGCGAGTCGCCGACCAATCCGCATTTAAGCGTCATCGACTTAGAACGTTTTGTAACTTTGGGTAAATCAAAAAACGTTGAAACGCTCATTGATGCAACCTTGGCTACTCCGTATAACATTCGACCTATCGAGTACGGAGTCGACTACGTTTGGCACTCGGCCACCAAGTACATGGGTGGTCACAACGATTTGCTGGCAGGAGTTATTTGCGGATCAAAAGAAAAACTGAATGATGTACGCAAGTTGCGTGGCATTTTGGGTGGAATCAATTCACCCCACAATATGTATTTGCTCGAACGAGGGTTAAAAACCTTTGCGCTTCGCATGCAGCGTCACAACGAAAATGGACAGCGGATAGCCGAGTTTCTAGATAGTCATCCTCGGATCGAGAAAGTCTATTATCCGGGATTGACATCACATGCGAGCCACGCGATTGCCAAGCGAACCATGAAGGGCTTCGGCGGTCTTATCACGTTCCTGGTTCGCGATGCGGATTGGAAGCAAACATCTGCCGTGATTGACGCGTGCACGATACCGAAAATCGCACCAAGTCTAGGTGGCGTCGAATCGCTGATCGAACAGCCGTTCGTAATGAGTTATTTTGACTATACGCCAGAGGACCGAAAGAAATTCGGGATTGATGACAACATGATTCGCATGTCCTGTGGAATAGAGGATTCAGAAGACTTAATCGCCGATTTGAAGCAGGCGCTGGAAGCATGAAATTTCGAACGCGTGCAATTCATGTAGGCAATGAACCGGATCCGGCAACCGGGGCCGTGGTCACGCCAATTCATTTGGCGACAACGTTCATTCAACCTGGGGCGGGTGTTTGGGGCCAATTCGATTACTCTCGAAGCGGCTCTCCAACTCGCTCGGCAGTTGAGAGAACGCTAGCCAATTTGGAGGGTGCGGCGGGTGCTTTGGCTTTTTCGTCAGGCATGGCAGCAACGCACTGCGCGACGATGCTGCACAAAAGCGGGGACCACATAGTAGCTGGTTGCGATATCTATGGCGGTACGTATCGGCTTCTTCACAAGATCTGCAATCGAAGTGGAATCGAGGTAACGCTTGCTCCCGCCGACGATGCCGAGCAGATTCAAGCGGCGATGAGACCCAATACGAAAATGGTCTGGATCGAAAGCATCGGCAATCCTTTGATGACCGTTCCGGACATTCCCGCCATCGCAGAGATAGCCCATCTCGGAGGCGCGTTGCTTGGTGTGGACAGTACCTTTGCACCACCCTCGATCTTGCGCCCGCTTGAATTGGGAGCTGACATCGTAATGCATTCGGCAACAAAATATCTGGGTGGGCACAGCGATTGTTTAGCCGGCGTGTTGGCTTCAAGAGACGAAGCGCTCCATAAAGAGCTGTACTACATCCAAAATGCTACGGGCGGCGTCTTAGGAGCGCTCGAATCCTTTCTTTTGCAACGGGGCATCAAAACTCTTGATTTGCGAATGCGCGAGCAATGCAAATCGGCGCTCACCATCGCGCAATGGCTCGCGCGTCATCCTAAGGTTTCTCGGGTGCTCTATCCTGGATTGCCGAGCCACATCCACCATGCGCGTGCCAAGAAACTCATGGGAGATCAGTTTGGCGCGATGATTTCATTTGAAATTGATGGCGATTTTGCAATGACCAAAATCGTGTGCCAGTCGACCGAGTTGTTTGGTTTAGCGGTAAGTCTTGGGGCGGTAGAATCATTGATTGGACAGCCCGCCTCGATGTCGCACGCCAGCTACGACGCAGCGGCCAAAGCCAAGTTTGGAATTACCGATTCCCTGATTCGCATTTCCGTGGGCCTTGAAGATCCCCAAGATCTAATCGCGGACTTGGATCAGGCGATCTGCTGTGCCGGACTTGGCCAGCTCAAGGCCCCGGATACAATCTAGCGTCACTATCTCCGATCCCTCCTAAAAGCGGTGCAACGCATGAAAAGCCTATCAAGTTCCATTCGAAACTCCCTACTAACTTGTGCCTCCGGCTGTTTGGCCCTCCTTTCCTCCCTGTTTTCCTACGAAGTCGCATACACCAACGAAGTCAACATGAAGATTGAATCAACCCCCTTTGGCAAGACCGCCGATGGCCAAAGCGTAACGCTTTACACACTGACCAATGCAAGTGGAAATGCTGTACAAATGATTGATTATGGCGCGATCGTCGTTTCAATCAATGTTCCCGATCGAAGTGGCAAAAGGACCAATGTAACGGCCGGCTTTTCATCGCTAGATGGGTATCTTGCACGCCACCCTTATTTTGGATCGACAGTTGGGCGCTTTTGCAATCGCATTGCCAAAGGTAGTTTTTCCATTGATGGAACAGCTTATAAACTTGCAGTTAACAATGGGCTCAATCATCTTCATGGCGGCATTGTCGGCTTCGATAAACTTATGTGGAAAGCCGTTGAAGTGAAGTCCGATTCGAGCGTCGGCTTGAAATTTTCCTTGACAAGCCCAGATGGTCAGGAAGGCTATCCAGGTAAACTCTCGGTTACCGCAGAGTATGTTTGGGACAATGAAAACAAGTTGGCAATCCGCTTTACCGCGAGTACCGACAAAGCGACCCATGTGAATCTCACCAATCACGCCTATTTTAATTTGTCGGGCGCTAATTCCGGCACCATTTACAAGCATGAGTTGACGCTTCCGTGCAGCAATTTTCTGCCGGTGGATGAGAACATGATTCCGCTTGGGAAAATCGCTCCAGTGAAAAATACTGCTTTAGACTTCACGAGCAAAAGACTGATGGGCGAGAGAATAGCTGAACTCAAAGCGACCAACGGCTATGATCATTGCTTCGTGGTAGATGGCTCAGTGGGAAAGCTTCGGTTGGCCGCAAACGTAACAGACCCGGCAAGTGGACGAACGATGGAGGTGTTGACCACTCAGCCTGGAATCCAGCTTTACACTGGCAATTTTTTGTCTGGCGGAGTGGACAATGCAGGGTTCAAGCAACATGAAGCTTTTTGTCTGGAAACCCAGCATTTCCCCGATTCGCCTAACCAATCTGCCTTCCCGTCGACTCTGGTCAAACCGGGTCAGACCCTTGACGAAACAACTACATACAAGTTTGGTGTTATTAAATAGAAAATCCATCGCGGTCTTGTCTAACGAAATCGAAATCCAAACGCCTCTGGAAATAGACGTCGCAGAATTCTTATTATTTCTTGCGGAAACTGTGTACGATAAACGCGTATTTGGCTAGATTAGTAAGACACATTCACTCGCTGGTTTTCGACCATTCGTAGAGGCGGGTACGCGCACTTCTACGAATGCCTTTTCCAAGTCGCCCGGAAAACGATAGTTGAGTTGTCTATATGACCCGTTCCTACCCCAAAAACTCCTCCTCTAAATCTCTTGGTAGGACTCGTAGGAAGCTTTGTTTCGACATACTCGAAGATCGGCGACTTCTCGCGGGAATCGATGTATTCGTTTTCGATGATTTGAATGGTTCTGGAGCTTTCGACTCAGGCAAGGACGGGGCGATCTCGGATCGAGCTGTTTACATTGATTTGAACAAGGACGGCAATTTCAACTCCTCCGAGCCTTGGGCAACCAGCGATAGTTACGGAATCGCCAAATTCCCAAATCTCGAATCGGGCGAGTACTCTGTACGCTTGCTTGGCAGCAACAGGTCGGTTTTGCAAACTTTCCCGACACGTCCCGCTGATCAAGGAAATTGGTCGGATGGACTCAATGTTTCCAAAGTTTTGGGCATCGACTCCAGCGGGTTAACTTGGGGGATTTCCGGCAATTCCATTTCATTGACGAATGTTTCTTCCAATCAAACCGTCAAGTCCATTCGATTTGGAACATCGACAGTTATTGACGGCTTGCTTGAACCGGCATCGAGCGAAGGGGACTTTTCAGGCTATGCCCTCACTCGCAGCCAAGATCAATTGCAAGTTCTCTGGCAGGTATCGACGGCAGGCTATGGAACCAAGCGCGCGATAAGTTTAGACGTGGCTGCTGCTACTCGACTCGTTTCGGTAGGCGATCATGTATTGGTTTTGTCGGGTAGCAGTTCACAAGAAATTGCGTTGCTCGATTCTTCCAATTCGGCCAATACAAACTCGCTCAAGAGCATCGGAGTAAGTGGACTATCGAATGCAACAATTAAGGCTGCTGGTTCGAATGGCTTCTTGGTGCTTGAAGCGGGAGAAACTTCGAATCGTCTTTCGTTTTACCAACTCCATGACGGAGTGGGGCAACTTATCGGTAGTCGTTCTTTTGCGGCTGCGATAACTTCGTGGGACGTTTCTGCCGACGGTGAAAACATTGCTGTTTCTACGGCAAACGAATTCTTGATTGTGAGCCCTCTGGCAGGATTGCCGACGAAAGCAATTCTTGACGGTGCCACTGGGCCAATTGTGTTTGATCCGATTAAGAATCTTTTGCTAACGGGATCTGTAGACAACCCATCAAAGATTACCCTTTGGAGCGTTACAGATTGGGTTAGAAATCTTAAGATTACCATTGCAAATGGGAGAACCCTCACCGGATCAAACGCTTCTCTTCATTTAGATGCATTGGCCACTCGATTGGTCGGCTCTCAAAATGGGTCCTTGTACCAACAGAGTATTTCGACGGCAGCTGCGGCTGTGGCGACGGTTTCTAGCAGTGGGACCAGCATGCTGAAAATCGGAGTAAGGTCCATTGGTGTCAATCTTAAACCTGAGCTTAAGAAGTTAGATGCAATGGTTGTGGATGAAGATGGGAGAGTCAGCTTGGACTCTGCCCAAATTCAATTGAACGCCTCGGATCCGGATGGTGATAAAATTTTGTTTCTTGTCCGATCAGGTCCAACTCGAGGGCAGGTAAACTTGAATTTTGATGGTACTGGATTTTACTTGCCTACGGCTAATGCGAATGGGCAAGACTCATTGACGATACAAGCATACGATGGTCGTGATTGGTCCATGGTCCGTGAGTTGCCGATCGTGATCAATCCGATTTATGACGCTCCAAGCACACTTGAATTTTCAACCGATTCGATTGCAGAGAATCAACCTTTATTGTCCGCACTTGCAACGTTTCAGGTGGTTGGACCTGAGAGCGACGCAGTATATGAGTATTCGATCAATGATTCCAGGTTTAGCGGGGATGGAGGAGTTCTGCGGCTCGTAAATGGTTCGATCAATTTTGAAGAAGAACCTTTGATCGTATTGGCAGTAACCGTTTTCGATCGCTTTCATCCAGGTGATTCGATTTCCCGAACACTGACGCTTCAAATCCAAGACGTCAATGATGCGCCAACAGGCATTTCTTCGGCCAGTAACTTTACAGTACCAGAACTGAACGACGACTTCGTTTTAGGACGTGTTAGTGTCATCGATCAAGATGCGAACGAACAGTATACTTGGTCGGTGAGCGATAGGCGATTTGAAATTCAGGGCGGCATGCTTCGACTAGCCAAAGGCGAATCGCTCGACTTCGAAAAGGAAGCATCTATCGCGTTAGTATTGCGAGGACGAGATGCCGCTGGTCAGTTTGAAATTGCAAAAAAAGTGACGGTTACTGTAACCGATCAAGATGATCAACCAACTGGACTAGTTCTCAACAGCACGGCATCCATTACCGAGAGCCAAACCGATGTCGTTATTGGCCGTGTCTCCGTACTCGACGCTGACGTAGGAGAAGTCTATTCGTTTGGCGTAGATGATGGTCGTTTTGAAGTCGTTCGAGGTGAGATCCGGCTTAGACCTGGTTCAACAGTCAGCTACGTTGAGCCCGGCTTTCTGGATCTAACGGTAACTGCGACCTCACTGCGTTCGGGCATCCGAGTCAGTGGCAATCTACACTTGAATATCATCAAGGATCCGACGCCACACCACAATGATGCGAACCCGTACGATGTGGATGGCGATGGATTTCTAACCCCCCTCGATCCGCTGATTATTATCAATTACATCAACAACAATGGTATTGGTCCCATCGAAGAACCGGGTGAGGGTGAAAGTGCGTTACCGGATCTTGACGTAGATGGAGATGGCGAGGTAACACCGCTGGACATCCTGATCCTAATCAACCGATTGAACCGTGGGGATGACGAAGATTTCCATTCCGTGGGAGATTTCAATAAAGGGCTTGCACGTGGAGAGGGTGAGGGATCGGCAAAGGGATCGATGCCAAAGGCTGCATTTCACGCAGCGACGCCGATTGCCGCACAGGTATCGAGTACGCAGGTAAGCAGTGGCCAAAACGACGCTTCGTTAGCAAGCTATCTTGCTGACCTTTCTGAAGAGGTTGGCCCGCGAAAACTGCGACGCAAATAGCATAGCAGAACAGATGTCTCAACTGCATGCCCCCGTTCGACTTATAGCCAGCGACGACCGCGGAAATAGACCAGCAATCCGAAGGCGACGAGACCCATCAGGGCTAATGAAAACGGATAGCCATAGTACCATTTCAATTCGGGCATGTTCAGTGGCGACGAAGTATCGAAATTCATGCCGTACACGCCCGCGATAAATGACAAGGGCATGAATATCGTCGAAATAATGGTTAGCACTTTCATGACTTCATTCATGCTGTTGCTGACGCTGGAAAGATAAAAATCACGCATGTCCGAGGTCATTTCTCGATACGTATCTACGGCATCAACGACTTGAACCACGTGATCATAACAGTCTCGTAAATGGATCCGTGTATCCGGACTGATATGAGGCAAAGTATCTCGAACTAGTTCGTTGATCATTTCACGATGAGGGCGAATCGCACGGCGCAGCGCCAATAGCTGGCCTCGCAAATGGTGGATTTTTTGCATTTGAGTTGGGTCCAAGCCCTCAATAATCTCCGATTCTATCAAGTCCACTTGTTCTGCTAATCGTTCCATCACGGGGAAATAGCTATCGATTACCGCATCGAGAAGTGCATAGAGGAGATGGTCGACACCGGAATCGCAAATTTTACCGCGATGAGTTCGAATGCGTTGCCTCAGAGGTTCCCAGCAATCGCCCGGTCTTTCTTGAAATGACAGCAGTACTTGCTTCGTTAGGAAGAACGCCAATTGCTCGGTTTGCAACGCGTCCTCGCCGTCCACCATACGGGAGACAACGAAAATGGAGTCGTCGAACTCATCGACTTTAGCCCGCTGATGCACGTTAACAACATCCTCCATTGCCAATGGGTGCAGCTGCAAGAGTTGAGCTAAGGCCGCAAGCTTTTCTTGGCTTCCGAGCCCTGTTACGTCGATCCAGACGCTGCGATAGGCTACCATGATCGCGCGAATCTCTGCGATATCCTTTACTTCTCGCTCGAGGAATTCGATCCCTCCAAAAGCCATGACGCGAATAATCGTTGGGTTTGCATTCGGATCGACAATCATAGATCCCGGCGCAATACCCGGCCGAAATCGCCTTCTAGCATTTTGCGACTTGGAGATCCGCGGGTGTCTTTTTGCCATGTGGCGCTTTCTAGGTTAGAACAGGCCAAGCTGTTTGGAAAGGAGTTGCTGGATGACGATGTTGGCTTTCAAAATAGCGACGCACGACGGAGCATGAGTGATTTCGCTATCAATAACCATCCTTACAACCTCGTTGAATGGCATTTCAACTCGCTCAATGCATTCCGTACCTTCCATGTTCGTTTGTGTAAATCGCAAGTCGGAAGCGAGAAACAGTTTGGTTGGTGACAACATTGCAGCCGTCAATGGGTCGACCGTTCCGAGCGGCAGCAATCTTCCAGCGACGATGCCCACCTCCTCCTCCAACTCGCGCGCAGCCGCAACTTCGGGTGTCTCGCCTTCCTCAATTCCCCCGCTAATTCCTTCGATCGTGTCCCGACCAACCGCGTAATGAAACTCCTTGGTCAAATAACAAGTGCCATTCTCTGCGACGGGAATGACGCACACCCCCGGTTTTATTCCGACGGTAGAATAGGTTCCGGGCGCACCGTCGGGGCGAAGAACGTTATCCCGTCGAACCGTCATCCATGCGTCACGGTATACTTCCTGGCTTTGAACAATCGTCCATGGTCCATATTTCCCAGGGATTCGATTGTCCACGGTTGCTTGAGGCATGGATTGGCATTCTATGAAAGTATTTTTTGCGTTTGGAATTTCCCTGGCATCCGTTTTACCAGAAAATAGAGTCACTCCCCAGACGTCCTAATGATGCAATTCTGGCTCGTTTGTTGGAACGCATCGAGTTAGGTGAATGATAATCTTTGTCCCACACCCAATTCCTTTAGCCCGAATGAACAAACGTTCTTTGCAAGAGCCTGAGATCCGTGATGCCAAAGTGATCGACTACGATCCACTTCATGACCCGAATAGGTCGCTCGCAAGCTCGCTCATGCCATGTTCTGCTTGTGGAACACCGCGGCAGACTGGGTCGCGTTTTTGTGTTTCCTGCGGCGTACCATTTGAGACACCAAACGAGAGTAGTTTGAGTGAACTGAGGAAACGTCCATCAAAGATTTTGAGCCAATCCAAAGAAAGTACTAAGGAGGGCGGGGGCGTCAACGTCGAGACGGAAGCCGTCGTAGTCTCTGGCGATACAAGAACTTTTCGCTGCGAAAACTGCGGAAGCGAAGTGGACTCACCACGTGAACAGCGCAGTCTTCGATGTCCATTTTGCGATTCCGCGTATGTGGCTGAATTGCCGATAGAACAACGCACTGCCCAGCGCCCCGAATTCATTATCGGCTTTGAGGTTTCACGCGAAAAGGCCCAAGAGTTATTCTTTCAATGGATTGGAAAGAACAGTTTCTTTCGCCCAGGCGACTTGGTCACGAAAGCTGCAACGGAAAAACAACAAGGCGTTTACATACCATTTTGGCATTTTTCGATGATCGCCATGAGCGACTGGTCCGCGCAGATTGGCGAATACTGGTATCGAACGGAGACTTACACCGTAAAAAACTCTGACGGCAAATCGGAGGTACGTACGCGAACTGTTCAAGAAACAGAATGGTGGCCTCTATCGGGTATTTATCGCAAATACTATTCCGGCTATTTGGTCTCGGCCTCCAAAGGCTTGCCGCAGCAAGAGGCATTGGCGATTCAGCCATACCGACTCAATACAATGATGCGGTATCGACCGATGTACTTGGCTGGTTGGATGTCCGAGGAATATTCGGTCAGTCGAGAAACTGCAATGGCGGCAACCGAACAGGAGTTTCGGACTCGCGATTACAATGCGATCAATGCGTTTTTGCCGGGTGATGTTCGGTCAAGTCTAACGGTACATACCAACCTCGATGTCGGTGGCTCAGACCTAGTTTTGTTGCCTATTCATGTTTTAAGCTATCGGTACCGAGACAAAGTTTATCGTTTTCTTGTGAACGGCCAAACTGGCAAGACCTATGGCGAAAAACCTTGGTCTGGTTCCAAAATTGCAGCGGTCGTTATTGCATTGGTATTGCTGCTGCTCGTAGTCATCGCTTTGATTATCGTATTGAACCATCCGGGGTTTGTCGAATGAACTTCGAAACTCGCTGCACCGTCTGTCGTACCTACCTCGACGAAGAGGATTTGTTTTGCAGCAACTGCGGCACGGAGAATGCATCCGGGGTGGACGCCGAGGGAGTGGGCATTGATCCGACAGCGACGACGACACAGCAAGCAAGCGTTATGAGTTTTCGGTGCGAGCAATGCGGAGCATCGATGAGTTATGATGCTTCTGCTAAAACGCTTCGATGTCCATTTTGCGGCAGTGAAAAGATGTCTTCGCGATCCGACGCGAGAACGTTGAGGCCGTCCGGTGTAGTTCCCTTTCGCATCGTACAATCTCAAGCGGAATCGCTCCTTCACGATTGGTTAGGCAAAGGCTTCTGGAAGCCGGGCGATGCTGCGCAGCGATCCATCGTCAACAAAGTAACTCAAGTTTACGTACCATTCTGGGTCTTTTCTGCGACGACCGAAACCGCTTGGACGGCCGATAGTTCGGCGGTAACAGCTGGTGCCCGTGGACAGTGGCGCCCCATTTCAGGAACTCGCGCGGGGAACTACGAGGGCGTTTTGGTAGGAGCCAGCGGCACGCTGACTCCGGCCGAGATCCAGGAGATTGCACCGTTTGATATTTCGGACGCTGTCACACCTGACTCCATCGACTTGAACAATGTTATTGTGGAAGAGTTTCGCGTAACTCGGCGAGATGCCAGGACGAGAGCAGCCGCATTGGTGGAACAATACGAAGCGAGCCAGTCGCAGCAATCGGTACCAGGCAGCGTGCGAAATTTAAGTGCAAATGTCCGTCTCCAAAACATGAAGAGCGTTCCCCTCTTGTTACCGGTCTGGATCATGGTCTACCAATATCGCAACCAACCTTTTCGTGTCTTGGTCAACGGCCAAACAGGCGAGGTCTTTGGGGCAGCTCCGTTTTCGTATGCGAAGCTGACTGGAGTGATTGCAGCTCTATTCATTTTGTTGGCAATTGTGGTCGCTGCGGCTATTGCATTTTCTACTATTCGGTAGTAGTTCGTTTGCCGATTTTGACGGTTGTTCTGATTATTCTTGAGCTACCCGAACACTCCGTCGTTGTTCTGGCTTCGGAGGTCGTCGCAAATTTGCCCTTGGAATGTTTCGGAACTAGCTTTCCGGAGGTATCGATTTTTCCAGGACAACATCGAGGATATCTACTTTGCCCATCAACTCCGAACGTTTTACACATAAGCAAAATGGCAATCGCAAGACGACCAAGCTCGGCATAGAACAGCTCGAGTCCCGACTGATGAATTCAGTTGACGGATTGGAGTCCAACCTTCAATTATTAGCATCGCCCGGGTTATTTGGTTCCACGCAGATTATTGCCAACACTCCGCCATCGGTAGCGAGCCCACTACGCTTAAGCAGCGGTACTACCGTCACTGGCAAGACTGCGTCACTGACCGTTTTGGGGGCGGACAATGCGGGAGAGTCTACGCTCAAATACCAGTGGGAATTAGTTGAGATGCCTACTGGCGGAACGGTATTATACGTTGCAAACAAATCGAATGCTGCAAAGAACAACTTATTGACGTTTAATAAACCGGGGCTTTATGAGGTAAGCGTAACGATCCTGGATGCGCAGGGACTTTCAGCCAAAACATCTTTGCAATTAATCGTGGAGCAAACGTTGACTAGCATTGAGGTCAAAACCTCCGAGGGGAAAAAGGTACCTACGGGAACGACTCTGACTTCGGGCGACCTAAGTCGACGCCTAACAACGCAAGGCCTCGATCAATTTGGCGCCGCTATGACGTCGCAACCGACTGTGGATTGGCAAACCGTGGCCGCTCCAGCAGGCGGAATTGCGACTTTAGCCACGGATGGGAATTCGGTTTCGGTTAGCTTCAACCGATCTGGAAATTTCGTTCTGCGGGCACAGTCCGGCTCGGTCCTCACCAATGTCTCGATGAACGTCACTCAATCCCTTACGTATATTGATTTAGCTACACCGGTGGGTGCAGTCATTGATCCAACCGAAGTGGTTGGAGTTACGACCAAGAGCCAGAAGTTTGTCGTTCGTGGATTCGACCAGTTCGGCAATGCGATGACCACTATGCCACGCGTGACTTGGGTCGCGACATCATCTCCCAGTGGCGGAGCCCTTTACGCGTCGCTGACCGATCGAGTGACGACTTTAAACTTTTCCCGTCTCGGTACCTATGCTGTTCGGGTTCAAAGCGGCAATAGTTCGTTTAGTTTTTCGGTCAATGTCATTCCAACACTGACAAGCATCGCCATTCGAAATGGAGAAGGCCGAATTGTCGCCTTGGAGGGTTCATTGTCCGTTGCCGGCAACAGCAGTCGACTCTCCGCAGTGGGTCTGGATCAATACGGTAAAGCGTTGGACGTTCAACCGGACATTGTTTGGCAATCCAGTAGCGTGTCAGCGGGTGCAACCGCAATCCTTGAATCCACGGCCAATACCTTGATCGCCACGTTCAATCGAGCTGGGGCTTATGTGGTTCGGGCCGATTCCGGTGCTATTCGCGCAAGCGTTTCGATAAGCGTGGCCCAGACACTCACTGCGATCAGCCTATTGGATTCGGATGGATCCACCGTCGATCCAAACACAGCCCTTGAGGTAGGAGGAACAAACTATCGTTTGACGGTGCGTGCATTCGATCAATTCGGGAATGCGATAGCTACGACACCCAAGGTATCATGGTCCACGGTTTCAACTCCAGCCGGCGGCGCGGCGACCGTAAGCCAAGATTCCAACATCGCCACTGTTTCGTTCACGCGTGTTGGCTCGTACAAGCTCAAGGCACAAATAGGCAATGCGATGTACTACGTCAGCTTCGAAGCATCGCGCACTCTGACAAGCATCGTGGCGGTCCTCGCTAACAATCGCCCAGTCAGTAGTGGCACATCCGTTTCAGTCTCCGGACACGACTTGCGTTTGACTGCGCGCGGTTACGATCAATTTGGCCAAGCAATGCCGACACAACCCGACTTCGTTTGGACAGCGGTAACCGCTCCAGCAGGTACATCCGCAACCCTTGACCAGACAGGCGTCGAAGCAGCAATTGGGTTTAATCGGGCTGGAGTTTACACCGTTAGGGTTACAGCAGGCAACGTTTCGCGAAACGTACCAATCAACGTTCTACAGACAGTAACAAGCTTGAGTGTTTCACCCAGAAACTCAAGTGTGCAAACCAATACGAGCCAACAATTCCGTTACCAAACGTTGGACCAGTTTGGCCAGTCCATCGCGAATCAACCCGTAGCCATTTGGACGACAACAGGGGGTACCATCACTAGCAGCGGT
Source organism: Pirellula sp. (assembly GCA_031361585.1). Classification (GTDB taxonomy): domain Bacteria; phylum Planctomycetota; class Planctomycetia; order Pirellulales; family Pirellulaceae; genus JBKCUI01. The sequence goes on from JANLRK010000125.1 coordinate 17,880, forward strand.
CTTCTAAACTCAGGAGCGCGTACGGGAACGTTCGCCGTTACGGCACAGGTTGGAACCATAATAGGAACGGCTAGTTTTGAAGTAACGGTTCCAACACCTACGCCAACTCCGCCTCCAACACCAACACCTCCTCCTCCAGCACCTCAGGGACCACTTCACAACGCGACAATCGCGAGCCTGGTGAGCAGCCTCTATTCGGACAATGCGATAACGCGCACCGAAATGATTCAGGTGCTCAAGATCGCTGGCACCGATGGAGTAGTGGATGCAATTGAGTTAGCTGATTTAAGATATTTATCGTCGAGCAGCTCGATTTACGCGATGCCCGCATATGTTCGAGAATTGGCAAAAGACGTCGTGAATAGCAATCCGGCAAACCTCAAATTCAAGGGTCAAACGGCAGGAAACTTGGCGGCTGGAAGTTCGGCGACGTTACTGAACAATTTGGTTGACAAATGGTTCCTAGGAGCGGACGAACCAGTACTCACTAGTTCAGGACTAAGTTACCAGACAGTGGTCGGCAATCTTTTCAACGGTACACCATCAAGAAGCGATGGCAAACAAGGTCAGCTCGGTGATTGCTACTTTATCGCTGCCCTCTCCGCCATCGCTGACAAAAGTCCTGATGCGGTACGAAACTTGTTTATCGACAACAGCGACGGCACTTACTCCGTTCGATTTTATGCGCAGGCTGGACAAGCAGACTACGTCACTGTCAATCGACGGTTGCCGGTGAATTCAGGCGGGCGGTTGGAGTACTCTGGATACGGATTCAGCATCTCTAGTTCAGCCACGACCGTTTGGATTGCTTTGGCTGAAAAGGCGTATGCCCAATGGAATGAGACCGGCAACGAAGGACGTGATGGAACCAATCGATATTCGGCCATCGAAGGGGGCTGGATGTCAAACGTGAACGCCCAAGTTCTTGGAACCAATTCTTCCAACTACGCTTTTGCAACAACGCCCAAGGCTTCGTTCGTTAGCGCGATTGCTGCGGGTAGAGCTGTTACTCTTGGCACTAAGGTCGGGGCAGCGGATGGACTGGTAGGCAGCCATGCCTACACGGTGTCTGGTTACAATGAGGTGACAGATACGTTTACACTTTACAATCCTTGGGGTACTTCGCATCCATCGCCATTGAGTTGGGGGCAACTGCAAGCCAATTGTTCCATGTTCACCGTAACCGATCCGAGCGGCTCCGCAGCCAATAATCTATCGGCCGTGCGATCATCGCTTAGCGAGACATTTGTTGGGAACTGGACCACTGTTGTTGTACGAGCCGATATTCGAATTGGCATGGTTCGTGAAACCCAGGCAATGGAAATGGCGGAACCAATTCGAACGATACTTGGTAGTTTACTCGAGGCAGAATCTGGCAACGCCAAGCTAGATGTTGCGGCTGGTTCGGCAGAGGGCATTGGCGAAATTCCTGAGACGAATGAAATGAATGTCTCGACTCCGATTTCATCGATTCTTGTCGACTTGGCGATCTGCCATCTGAACTTGAGCGTGCTGTAGCATGGACCGCTAGGCGACGCTGTGGATCAGTATGAGGCTATACGCACAGCAAAAGTCACTCTCGGCAAGAGTGACCTGCCGTAGGTACTAGATGTTCGGCGCACTGGCTATTTTGATGCAGACCCAAATCAAATAGGCTGTCCAGGCAATGAGGAGTGCCGTTGCAATCCAAAACAGCTTGAACTTCAATTCAGCCTGCATCGGTAGACAGTTCAAATCGAGGCTGAAAGGCGACGTCGAAGTCATATTGGTCGTCGAAGTCCTCTCGATGATCGGTCTTGCTCTTGCGCATTTCGCGAACTCGAATCAGGTTGTAGACAATTTCACCAAAATCACCTGTGTTGTGAATGCCCCAGCTGTTCAACACCGTCGTGGCCATGAAGCCATATTGATCTAACGCAAACTCACGAATCGCTTGGCACAACTGTTGACCCGTCAAATGATGATCTTGCTTCGCTTCGCTGCCTTCATCCTTGGTGGCTGGCAACTTCATTACTTTTTGGGCATACGCCAACGCTTCTCTCACGAATTGATAGGCCTCGATGTGATATCGCTGGTCTTGTTGCAGGAGCTCAACGATAGCTAAAAGATGTTCGTTCATTGTGAATTTCGCAGTTTGGTCTACTTAGGTTAATGTCGCTTGTGGCACGCAATCAGTGCTCCACTGCCCGTTTCAAAACTGTCAAGCAATCGCTGGACGGGATCAAGATCCTTCGGTTGTCTTCCGTAATGACTAAAAGCTGTTGAGCCAACAGTTCGACCCCTATTACTTTACCGCGTCCTTGCGAGGTCACAATCTCACTTCCAACTGTCGGCATCTCGGCGACTAGTTCCTCGTAGGTATCGTTCTCATAGCGTAGGCAACATTTTAGTCGCCCGCAGCGACCCGATATTTTGTTTGGGTCGAGAGTTGCCTTCTGAAGTTTAGCCATGCGCATGGAAACAGGCGGCATCTCAGAAAGATGTGTATTGCAGCACACGGGTTTCCCACAGTCTCCATAATCTGCAAGTAGTTTTGCTTCATCACGTGCGCCAATTTGACGCATTTCAATTCGAGTCTTGTATTCCGACGAAAGTTTTTTTACCAATTCTCGAAAATCGACTCTATCGTCCGCAGAGTAGTACACCATCATCTGCTCACCGCCCAGGATGATTTCCAAATCGACGAGAGACATGGGCAAGCTCATTTCTTGAATCATTTGCTTGCACTTTTCAAACTCTCGTTTCTGCTTTTCCACTATGTTTCTATATTCATTTTCATCCTCATTGGATGCCTCACGTTGAATACTTCCGTTTGGAGGATCGTTCATTTGACTGAGAACATGATCGGTCGCTTCGCACAGAATTTCACCCCGTTCAAGACCGCGGTTCGTCCTGGCGACGACAATATCGCCACGATGTTGATCGACTCGAGAATTCATCACGAATAAAGTGCGCATTAAACCGCATCGAACAACGTACCGGGGCATACTTTTTTAGCACGAGAAGAGGAAAAGCCAACGGGAAATGCCCGCATGTCTCATCCCGGAATTATAACCGAAGTTGCCTGCCGATTGTTGGCTCCACTTCAGCATGTCACCCAGGTCTGCCTTAATGTGCATCTACAAGTTCCAGCCGCCGCCGACAAGATTCGGCAATTCTGGTATCTTAAGGAACCCGCGCTGTCGAAGCGCGTAGGACTTTTTCGTCAAACCCCAACAAAAATCTACTTGGAATTGCAAGATGTCGTTTCCTGCGTCGCCAGATGACAGACCGGACCCACTGGAAAATATGCCAGCCATGCGTGCAAGAATTCCGGAGCATGTTTCTCGCGGTGAAGTAAGTACCGGGGTAATAGTAGTCACGGGCGGTACGGAGTACGTGCTCGATTTTGTTCGAAATTTGCCCCGTCCTAATATGATTGTGGCACGGGTCGTCCTTCCGCACATGGTCATGCCGCAATTCATTGACGCGTTAGCGGCTAATGTTGAACTCTTTCGGCAACGCTACGGCGAATTGCCAGGAATGCCGCAATCGACGCAAGTATCACAAAGCATCCAATTTGGTACTGGAATCGGAGGAGCCAATTCCACCAACCCTGGAATTAGTTCGTCGCCGACCGGAACAGAAACCGGTTCCATGGACGCTTGGGCTGGCTCAACAGGCGTTGGCCCAAGCCCAGTCCAACCAGCGTCATCTGCTGGTTCAGAATCGCCATCTGGAGCATCAGGGAGTCCGCCTCCTGCCCCGACAAACCCGACCAACCATCTCCGGCGCCAAAATCCTCAAGAGGTCTACGATGACCTTAAACTGCGGGACGAGATCTTGAGCGGTGCCTATGCCAATGCAGTGATGATAGGGCACGGGCCATATGAATTCAGCTTCGATTTCATCACCAATTTTTACCCACAATCAGCTGTGAGTTGCCGAGTCTACTTGGCTTCAGGGCATATTCATCGATTGCTGGAATCACTGCGAGCGTCATGGGAGCAATTGCGACCAAGACTTGCACAAGGCAATCAACCGCCGAATCAACCGCCGCAACCACCAAACCAACCACTAAACCAACCACCGTCGTGAACCAAGTAGTTTCGGCTGTCCTCAGCCGAACGACCGATCAGGCGAACGAACGATCTCAGCTAGCTCGTTGTGCAATGTCTCTAAATCCCTCTCCAACGTTTCAGCCCGACGAACGCGAGATCATCCTCGCAAGCTCGTCGCCTCGAAGACGCGAGTTGCTCGCCCGATTTGGCTACACGTTCCGAGTTTTGGAACCAGACCCCGATGCGGAATGCGGGATTTGCTCGCGGGAAACGCCGCCTGAGTTGGTAGCTAGGCTGGCTTATCAAAAGGCTGCGAATGTGATTGCAAAGATTGACAGTGGGCTTGTGTTGTCCTGTGACACTGTGGCTGAGTGCGTCGCAATCATTTTAGGCAAGCCAGAAAACCGGGACCATGCGAGGCAGATGCTGCAAAGGCTTCGAGGTCGTAAGCATTCAGTCTATAGCGGTATATGCCTCTGGGACAAAGCCACATCGACTCGTTCCATTCGAGTTGATGTTTCGCACCTATGGATGGAGCCCATCACGGACGTCGAGTTGGAAACGTATTTAGATACGGAACAGTGGGTTGGCAAAGCGGGTGCATTCGGATTTCAAGATGGCCCAAAATGGATCAGACTCGAAACAGGTTCCGAATCGAATGTAGTTGGTTTGCCGATGGAGATGTTGGCAACCATGCTCGCCGAATTAAAATTCTAAAAATCCTCGGACCGAAAGGAGCTGACTCTAGCATCCTCAGCCATGGCGTGCACGCTGTTGGCGTCGCCCATTGCAAACGTGTGCGAAAGGGTGACAGGATCATTGCTCGTAACTCAGTTCCTGTTCCCGCAATTGTTCAACTGTTGGGAACGTGACATTTTGGTAGATGTCATTCAGCTTTAGATTGCACCCAATTTCCGAAAGCGATATTACAGCCTCGAGGCTCGAAAAAAACTCGCTGAGGAAACCGTTACTACTCCGACGATAGACCAACACGATGGCAGCCGTTTGCTCAATCAAAATATATGCAATCAAGGAACCGATCGACAAATAGGCTTCACGTTTCTCGTACTCATCTGTACGACGCGTTGATTCCGATACAACTTCAACAATCACCACTGGTGAGTCATGAAAAACTTCATCGTTTGAATTTGGCTCACAGACCACCAAAGCGTCTGGATAATAGAACCTGGTGCCATGGGCGAATTGCAACCGAACTTTGGTGTCTGAGTTAAAGACCTGGCACGGGCGTCCTCGAAGTTGTGAACCAAGTGAAACAGTCGCATTGGTCGCAATCCGATTATGCAAATTGGAGGCGCCTGCTATTGCATAGACGAAACCTTCCAAGTACTCGTGTTTACGTTTGGCGCACAGTTCACCATCGAGAAAATCCCGGACCGAGACGGGTTGTGAATTGCGTACAGTACTCATATCGGCATGATAACCGATCGCGCATGCCGGTGCAATTTTTGCGAAAAATTGACATTTCAATTTACGAGACCCTGCGTTAATCTTCTTTCGCTGCTGAGCTAGCAATTGCAAACGGTAACAACCTGTAGGAAAGGTAGGCAAAATTTGATGATTATGTGATTTGCACCGGCATCCATTGCCGAAGAACAGAACAAGCGGTTGGTGGATCACGACACGTCGGAGGGCTCGCGTCGTTCCGCTACTAAAGTGAGTGCCATTCCACTCAACATCCCAAAATTATGCTGCAATGCAGCGATTGCGATAAATGCAGCGTCGTATTCCGGAGAATGAAAATGATTGTGGCCCGCATCGAAGGTGGTCTCGGAAACCAGCTTTTCCAATATGCATTCGGAACCCAACTGGCTGCTCATCATCAAACCGACTTAGTCCTTGACTTGAGTTCGTATGCAAATAAGCCAGCTCATGGTTACTTGCTTGACTCGTTTTCTATTGGTGCCAGGGAACTTCGCCTAGACGAACGGAAACGCATTCCAAGTCGCTATCGCAATGGTTCGCGATCTATCCTGCAGGCTTTTGCTTTGGGTGGGAATGAGTTCCGACGCCTTCGCGAAAAGCCGTTTGGATTCTCCGAAAGGTACATGATCGCTCCAAACGACAGCTATTTGGTAGGCTATTGGCAAAGTGAATATTTCTTTCGCGATGTAACATCGAGTGTTCGTGCCCAGTTTCGGCCATCGGTTCCACTGAGCATTGAATCGTTAAAGATTCGAGATAGGATGCTAAAGTCCTCCAGTATTGCAATACATCTCAGACGAGGCGACTACATCACAAGTCAGCCGATGGCGGCCCGAAATCTGAGTGTTCGCTATTACAAAGAATGCGTCTCATCGCAATTGGAATTGCGTCCGAAAAGCGAAGTCTATGTCTTTTCCAACGACATTGCTTGGTGCCGACAGAACCTTGACTTTCCTTGTCCGGTTCATTTCGTCGAACATACCAATACCGTGAATGCTTATGAAGATCTTTGGCTGATGACAGCAGCTGAGTGCTTGGTTATCGCGAACAGCACGTTTAGTTGGTGGGGTGCATACTTGGGAGTTCGCCAAGTTCGAACGGTGTATGCACCTAAAAGTTGGTTTCACCCCAACACCATGGACGATCGGTATCTAAACTGCCATGATTGGATCCGCGTAAGTGATCCTGCTACACATCGCCAAGCGGCGTAACAATGCGGCACGGAAATTTCCGGGGTCGATCTTAAGCTGGGCCGCGAAACACTTTCGCTAGCGTTCCCTAGCCGCTGCAGTCGAAAGTCGCACGACCTACCCCGTTGTGCGTTAGGATATGTGAGGGATCAGAATATTTGCTGGTTTTGACGGCGGCGACCGCCGTGCCACAATGTGTTACAATGCATTCGGTAACTACAAATCTCTCTCAACATCTAACCTTGATCAACTATTGCCATGCAGAAACATCCAAGGGTCCAATTGATCCATCACAACTTTTTTTGTGCCGTCGTTTTTCTAGTCGCGAGTTTTGCTTCACCGTTGCTTGCACAGGACAAAGCCAAACCGGTCCGTATGGGTTGTGGCATTATGACATTTGACACGGTTCCAGGCTGGGGACTTCGCCCAGATGGCAAGTCGGCTTTAGGGCCGACTCACGGCGCAGTCGTTGTCGACAAGGCCGGGAATATCTACACGAGCGCCGATGCCGGAGTATTTGTCTTTTCACCCGACGGGAAAGTGATTCATTCGTATTTGGGTGATGAATACAAAAGAATGCATGACATGGAGATTCGCGACGAGGCGGATGGCGAATTCATTTATGCTGCTCGAAATGCCAATGCAGAAGGCATCAAGTTCAATATCAAGAGCGGTGAAATCGTACTCAAACTCCCCTTCCCGAAAGAATCGGGACTTAACTTGACCAAATTCAATCCAACTGCAATTACCGTCGCTCCAAACGGCGACATTTTTCTTTCGGACGGTTACGCCAGCAATCATATCTTTAAATTCGATAAGGCCGGCAAATACATTAAGCACTTTGGAACCAAAGGCAACGATCTCAAGCAATTCAATACCGCTCACGGAATGACTCTCGACACGCGTTATGAGCCGCCGCGACTGTTGATTTGCGATCGCAACCACGAACCAAAGGGCCGATTGCTTCACTATGATCTCAATGGGGAATTTATCGACGAGATCATTACAGGTTTGGGAATGCCTACTTCAGCGGCGGTGCAGGGCGATTATGTCTCAGTTCCAGATTTGCATGGCAGAGTTGTTATCCTCGACAAGAGCAACACGATTATGGCTGTATTGGGTCATAACGCAGACAAAGCCAAAGGGCGCGATTTCAATATCCCGCAAGAGCAGTGGATTGAAGGGGTTTTTAGTGGTACGCATGGTTCTTACTGGGACAAAGAAGGAAATTTATACGTACAAGACTGGAACGTTTCGGGCCGCATTATGAAACTGGTTCGGGTCAAGTGAAGATGCCAAACACACCGGACCTGACTTCTAAAACCGAAATAACACGGGCCGCGGTTGCCACTGTGACTTGACCAAACACGCGATTCCCTTCTAGACTCTAGGGTTTTGCATTTCCGGGGTATGGAAGTCGCATGGTTGCGATTCGCTTGGACCGGAATTTCTGGTTTTGAAAGAGATTTTTGTGGCTGCGACCTGTGTAATCGGACTTCAGTGGGGGGACGAAGCAAAAGGCAAACTCGTTGATTTACTTGCACCTCGAAACGACATTGTTGTTCGCTACCAAGGGGGCGCGAACGCCGGGCATACCGTGGTTTGCGGGAATGAGGTCTACAAGCTTCATCATATTCCGTCTGGGATCCTGTCTGGCCAAATCACAAACGTCATTGCACCTGGTGTTGTGATCGAGCCAAACATGCTGATTAAGGAAATCGAGGGCTTAGAAAAACGCGGTATCGAGCCACGTAAAAACTTGATGATCAGCGAGCGAGCCCACGTGGTAATGCCTTGGCATTTTGTCGAAGACAAAGCCACCAATAGAGCGGTCGTAGCCGGTGAAAGTATTGGAACGACCAATCGTGGTATCGGACCATGCTATCGCGATAAGGTTGGCCGCACGCACGCTATGCGGATTACCGACCTATTTAGCGATCAACTCAAAACGAAGATCGCCGATACTGTCGCAGCCAAGAGGCATTTGCTTTCGCACCTTGCTGAGTCCGATGATCTCGAATCGCTCGACGCAGGAAAAATTTACGAACAGTGCAGCCGCTGGACGTCCACACTCGGTCCACTTGCCGCTGATACAACCAACTATCTGTTGGATGAATTGGATGCAGGAAAAAAGTTACTGATGGAGGGTGCCCAAGGCTCGCTCCTGGACATTGACCATGGGACCTACCCCTTTGTAACCAGCAGCAATGCGTCCGGCGTCGGCGTATCATCCGGTTCGGGCGTTCCTGCAAAATGGATTACCAATGTGATTGGTGTTGCGAAAGCCTATTCAACCAGAGTAGGTGGAGGACCATTCCCGACTGAACTATTGGACCAAACTGGACAGAAGATTCGTGAGATTGGTCGCGAATATGGCACAACGACTGGGCGGCCAAGACGATGCGGTTGGTTTGATGCGGTTGCCGTCCGGTATACGGCTAGACTTAGCGGCATTCACTATCTGTCGCTTATGATGATGGATGTCTTGAGTCATTTTGAAACCATCCAAGTCTGTGTTGCATACGAACTGAATGGTGAGCGGGTAACACGCTTTCCTTGCCGAGCGGAAGATCTTCGCGAATGCAAACCGGTATATGAAAATCTGCCAGGTTGGAATGTCGATGTATCCAACGTTCGGAAGTTGGACGATTTTCCATCCAATGCTCGTCGTTACATCGATCGCATTTCCGAGTTGATATCCGTTCCAATCGGAGTCCTCTCCGTTGGTCCGGATCGAGAGCAGACAATATTTTTGATCTAGAAATCATCATGGCTTTGTTTCGCAGCAAACCTAATACAGAATCTTTAAGCCAGTCGGCAAGCCTAGAGTCGTTGAGGATGCCCAAGCACGTTGCCGTGATTATGGATGGCAATGGTCGATGGGCACAAGCCCGAGGTTTGCCTCGCGTCGAAGGCCATCGCCGAGGCGCAAAATCGGTTCAGCGTATTTTGGAGGCATGCGGAGAGCTTGCGATACCCTACCTGACCCTTTATTGCTTTTCCAATGAGAATTGGAAACGTCCAAAAGACGAACTCAGTTTTCTAATGGGCTTACTAAAAACGTACCTCATTCAAGAACGACCCACGCTGATAAAAAACGATATTCGGTTGGTCATCATCGGGCGGCGGGAAGGAATCCCCGACGATGTGCTATTCGAAATGGATCAATCGGTGGAGCAGAGCAAAAATGGAAAATCCCTTACCTTGTGCTTGGCAATTAACTACGGCTCACGACAGGAAATCGTCGATGCCGTCCGCAGTATTGTAAAAGACGTTCAAAGCGGCCTTGTCGATCCGGCAGCAATTGACGAAATGCTAATTGCGAGCCATCTCTATACGACAGGAATACCGGACCCAGATCTATTGATACGTACGAGTGGCGAAATGCGAATCAGCAACTACTTGCTTTGGCAAATCAGTTACAGCGAAATTTGGATTACAGAAAAGTCCTGGCCTGAATTCGATAAAGACGACCTTATTCAAGCCATCTCAGATTACAACAAACGGGACCGAAGATTTGGCGGGCTAGGAGAGGTTCGAAACCACTAAGTTCCCAATGCTTCCTCGTGC
>JANLRK010000340.1:0-12977 GCA_031361585.1 Pirellula sp.
CGAGAGTGACTTCGCGCTTGGTAGGTCACTCTTGCCGAGAGTGGCTTCGCGCTTGGTAGGTCACTCTTGCCGAGAGTGACTTCGCGCTTGGTAGGTCACTCTTGCCGAGAGTGACTTCGCGCCTGGTAGGTCACTCTTGCCGAGAGTGACTTCGCGCTGCAGGCGAAGTCAAATCCGTCGCAGCGTTATCCAGGCGGGCCAGCAATTGGTAGAATTCGGGCTGCCAATTGTCTTATATCTAGTAGATCGATGCGGTTCGGTTAAGACTACCCGGATAATTTAGGGGCTCAACATGACCACGCCAATGAACTCCGTCTATTCAGTGACTCGTAAATTGGATCTAGCAAGTTTGCTTGTTTTTACATCCTGCTATGGTTTCCTATTTGCGTTCATGAATTTGTTGAAATTCGGACCTTGGGACTTCGCAGTTGTTGCCGGCTTTTTCACGAGCGTGGGGGTATCGCAGGCTGTTCTCTTTGGAGGCAAGACGCCGCGATTTGCGTCCTGTGTTGCCGGGGCGATCTACTTCGCTGTCTCGATATTGGATCCATTCAGCGTGACAGGCTCCAATTTAAGGGTCTTGGTTGACGTTCAGGCCGTAATCGTTTTTTCAATCTTTGGGTTTTTTTCGGCTATGGTTCAGGTGCGTGCTTAGGGGGCGTTTTTTTGGTTATTGATTATTTGCGAAATCGAAATCACGCTGAAAGTAGTATCGACAAAGAGTTGCAAGGGGAAATTAGCGAAAAAGAACTTTAGACCAAGCCTGGGTCGGGGTTAAACGATTCACTCCATAGCACTTTTTGGCACCTAAATTGCCCCTATGGGGATACATGGTTTGACAGCCGAGATGTCTGGTATTTTAATCAAGGCATCTCAGTAATGAGTTTTGAGGGATTCACCGCGAGCATTCTCCTGTGCATGCCGTGCTTTCCGTTCACCCCACCTTTGGAGAATCGTCTCGTATGAAAAGATTATTATTTGTTTTTGCTATCGTTTTGATGGCAACTGTCGCTTCTAGGTCTGCGTTAGCGACGAAGGAATTTGGCATAGAGTTTAGCAAGTACTACGTTGAAGAAAGTAAAAACGACGACTTCAAGAAACTGGTTGCCGAAGCCAAGTGCAACGTTTGCCATATCGAAGGTGAAAACAAAAAGAAGCACAATCCATACGGTGAAACACTTAAAAATAGTGGTTTATTAAAAAAACCGTACATGGAAATGATTAAGAAGGAGCCTGAAAAGGCTCGCAAGGAAATCGAGGCGATTCTTAAAAAGTGCGAAGAAAAAAAGGCAACCGGCAAGGACAAGAGCTTCGGTGATCTCATCAAAGCAGGATTCCTTCCTGGTGGAGATATCAAGGGGAAACAGACAACTGAAAAATTCATTTCGTTCAATGCGACAGCTGTCGATTTTGTCGAACTGTTCAATGGCAAGAGCTTGGATGGCTGGAAGATAAACGAAAATCCAAAGAGCTGGACCATTGAAGATGGCTGCATCGTCTGCCAAGGCGATCGAAGCCACCTTTTCTATATTGGCGATAAAAAACCATTCAAAAATTTCCATTTCAAGGCCGACGTCAAGACGATGCCCAACAGCAATGCTGGGATCTATTTCCATACAGCCTTCCAAGACGAAGGTTGGCCGAAGAAGGGGTTCGAATGCCAAGTGAACAACTCTTACAAGTCGGATCCGAGGCGAACCAGCAGCTTGTACTCCGTGAAGGATGTTTTGGAGCCTGCGGCCAAGGATAACGAGTGGTACACTCAAGAAATCATCGTTCAAGGCAATCAGATCACGCTTAAGGTAAATGGTAAGACTTTGGTCGAATACACTGAACCAAAGGATCAGGAAACAGGTAAAGATTTTGAACGAAAGCTTGGCGAAGGCACGTTTGCGTTACAAGCCCATGATCCTGGAAGCAAAGTTTACTTTAAGAACCTGATGGTCAAGCGTCTCGATTAAGAACTAGAGTTAATTTGCTCGCATCCCATGTCCATTCAAAATCGTGCTCTCCCCGGAGAGCACCTTTTTTTAGTACCGCAGTTACTTCGCCGTACTCTTTGAGAATGCTTGTTTGCATTCTCTTGTGGATCGCGATCAGCGCAGGCGATTGCCTATTCGCACAAGCTCAGGTGGATACGGAGCAAATTCAATTCCGAGCCGAGATGGGGCTGGGTGGCTATTGGAAAGTCGGGTTCCCCACACGAACCGCGATCGACATTACTTCAGGGGCCAACGATGTGGATGGGTTTGTGGAAATCAAGACATTTGATGGCGATGGAGTAGCCGTCGTTTACCAAAGCGAATCTTGGAAGGTCAAGCTGCAGCCAAAATCCTCTTTGCAAATCGAGGTGATAGCCAAGCACGGTCGTGGTAACAGACCGATTTTGCTTCGCCTCGTAGGTCGAGATGGCAACCTTGTTTATGAAAGGGAATTACGATCGGAAGAACGCGGCACGGTACTCCCTGCGACACAGCCCTTGGTCGTTGGCATCGGTGGTGACAAGTTGGATCTTAGCAAGGGAGCAATGAAATCTGCTCGGGGCGCTCTTCCAGATCACTCCACGGTCCAACTCGCTAATGAAAAGCAATTACCCCTATCATCCCTCGGATATAGCGGCGTAGATGTATTAATTTTGTCGTCAAGCAACCCGGAATTAAATCGCAGAATGGATCCTGTTCGAGCAAGTGCCATACAGAATTGGATTGCACAAGGCGGACGGTGTGTTTTGTCGTTGGGTGAAAACGTAGAGTCATGGTTAAGGACAACTGAATTCAGAGCCCTGATTCCGGGTGAATTCAGCGGAGTGGCAACCGATTGCGATCCAGGACCGTTGGAATCCCACTTAGGATCACAAAGTCGACTAGCAAATTTGCAATGTTGCTTGCTTTCAAATGTTGCCGGCACTGTCGATCTCGATTTCAGGAAAAATCGAACGAAGTATCCGATGATTGCAAGGTGGGCATTTGGTGCCGGAAAGGTGGTTTTCGTCGCGGTTGAATTGGAGAGCGAGCAGATACTTGCGTGGGAAAGTCGCCCTATCTTGTTACAGAAGCTGCTCGACGATCAATGGGAAAAGAGGGATGCTACGACCGACAAACGCGTGTATCTTGGCTACGACGACATCGCGGGTCAACTCAATTCAACACTCGATAACTTTCCGCTTCTGACCCTTGGAAACCTGGCTTCGATTTCAATACTTGTGGGATTGTTTTGTCTTGTGATAGGCCCTGTGGACTACTTTCTAGTTTCACGCACTTGGAGAAAGCCGAGTGGCACTTGGATAACGCTTCTCGTATGCTCGCTTGGCAGCTGCCTATTTGTTGCTGGCTTAGCGCGTCGTTGGAAGCCGGAAATGCCAAGCATCAACAGTTTGGAGTTGCTCGAAATCGACTATCAAACGCAGATGCTTCGAGGGCGATGCTTTATGCATTGCTATGGCGGCAATCGTGGCACTTTTGATTTTTCTGCAAACCGGCGCTCACAGGGTTTGAATTCAGCGACAAAGAATGCTAGACGGAAAGTCCAACTCGATTGGTTCGGCCAGCCGGGCAAAGGACTGGGCGGTTTCGAATCGACGGTTGCCACCGACCGAGGCATGCCAGCGTACAAGATCGACGCTGTGAAAAATGAGCCGCAATGGAGTTCGGATAACTTAAGGAGCGAGGGCAAGTCAGGCATTGACGGAGCATATGGAATTCAAGGCGTCGGGATTCCTGCGGCTGGCACGAAATCGTTTTGTGCATCCTGGCAGGAGAGTATATCGCTACTAAAAGAGACCAATAGTCTTTCGATGGTTGCAGGATCCATCGATTTACTCGAGGGTAGTTTTGAAAACCCATTGGACGTCGATCTACTCGACTCCTTGCTGATCTATTGTGGCCGAGCGTATACGCTTGACACGCGGATTCGAGTTGGCCAACGCGTCTCTTTTTCTGCGTCGACCGTTCCGAAAGACATTACACGCCGCTTGCAACGGCGTCAAAATATTGGTGGCGAAGAGCGAAGTACACCATGGGATCCGGCAGATGCAGGCAAACTAGATCGTTTAATGGAATTGATTAGTTTCCACGAATCCGCGGGCAGCAGCAAATACACTGGGCTCTACAATCGGTACTTGAGCGAGTTGGACTGTTCCGATGTGATTCGTTTAGATCGCGCGATCCTGATCTGCGAATTCAAGGACTCATCGCTCGTGTGGTCGATGCGTAGGAACTCGGTGCCAATCCAAGCGACCGAGGGTCAAAGGAAGACATTTTTGCGTTTGATCATCCCCGTCAGCAAATTCAAGCCCGCATCGCCCGTTTCGGGTTCCGCCAATCCAGCAATCGGTCAAAAACCGTGATCAAGACATCACAGCTAACCAAAAAATATGACGACATGTACGCAATTCGAGACATTGATCTCGATTTGGGCCAAGGTGACTTGTTCGGATTCATCGGGCCTAACGGCGCAGGCAAGACAACCACGATGCGAATCATCGCAACGCTACTTACGCCAACCTACGGCGAAGCCTATGTATGCGGTTACTCGATTTACACCCATCCAAAAGAAATTCGGCGTCTAGTAGGATACATGCCCGATTTTTTCGGCGTGTACGATGACATGACAGTCATTGAGTATTTGGATTTTTTTGCTGCTGCGTATCGCATCGCACCGCAAGCGCGCCGCAAACGCTGCGACGAAATGCTCGAGGTCGTGGACCTTGAATTCAAGCGGGATGCTTACGCGAACACACTATCTCGAGGGCAAACGCAACGTCTCGGTTTGGCTCGCGTCCTTTTGCACGATCCGGCCGTATTGCTCCTCGATGAACCTCTGAGCGGCTTGGACCCTCGCGCCAGAATTGAAATGCGCTCCCTGATGCGTCGACTCGGGTCTATGGGCAAGACGGTGATCGTGAGCAGCCATATCTTGCCCGAACTAGCTGATGTCTGCAACAAGGTAGGGATTATCGACTCGGGAAAAATGATTGCAAGCGATGATGTTGCATCTATGATTCGACAAGTACGACCCAATATGGCAATCCTGATCGAACCGGCTTTGAAAACTCAATTGGAAGCAGCCGCCAAGATTCTCAGCAATCACGAATTGGTTCAATCCGTGGATATCGTAGCCGAGTCGGTCAAAGCGACTCTCAAGGCTGATGCGGGAGACTATTCATCGATAGCGACTATGCTGATCAGCAATGGGATTGCGATCAAACGATTCGCAGAAGAGGAGATCAATCTCGAATCCGCATTCATGGCCTTCACCAAGGGTGCTGGTGCGAAGATATAAAACCACAGAGTGTTAAAGCACACAGAGTGTTATAACCACAGAGTCACGAGGAACACAGAGAATCGGTGGACTGATTTTTTTCAACCTCTGCGATCCTCGTGTCTCTGTGGTTCAGATTTTTTTTGCAAAATCTACTTCTTAACAGCTTTTGCGAACTTGGCTTTTTCGTAAGCTTCTTCGCCAAACAGTTTTGCCATCTTGTCGTCGTCCGACATTTTTTCTGCTTTACCTTTGCAGTTCGTGCAGCAGAATCCGACGGATGCACCCTTGTACTCGACCGAAAATTCCTTGTTCAAGTCGTCACCCGAGAATGGACAAGCCTTTTGTTCAACTTGCTTGGAAGCGATCAGTTGATGATTGGCTTGCGCTGCTTTGGCCTTCTTGTCGCCATCAAACTTCTTCAAGCAATTTTCGCAGCAGAAGTACACTTTGCCGTCTTTCCAATCGCTCGATTGAGCTTCCTTGGCTGAGGCGCCTGACATCAAGCACTTTAGCTTTGTGAAATCAACCTTCGTGTCGGCTGCAATGCTAACTGCGGCAAAGGCAGCGACAAATGCGAAAAGGCCAGCAATCCATGAATTCTTCATAATTTCAATTCTCCAATAAACGGACAAAAATCTTTTACACCAACCGCAAGTGTAAGTGGTAAGGCGATCCTCTGTCAATCTGTTGCAGAAAGCCGAGGACCAATTAACGACTTTGGCAATTGAAGTTACAATCCGTCTCCAAGTAAAGAGTAGCTCGGCACTCCGTGCCGAGAAAAACGGTACGGAGTGCCGAGCTACACTAGGCATGACGCACGACCAGGCTGTCATTCACGTTCTGGCGACTGTAGCTACGCTCGCCAGTGCTGGATGGAATGTATTGGAACGACCATAAAAAGGAAAATGCATGCACGGGAGGGCTAGCGAATGAATGACGAAATCCCAATCAAATCGAAGATTTTGGTGGGTGTGATTATGGGATCCCAGTCCGATTGGGAGACTATGCAAGAGTCTTGCAAAGTCCTGGCGGAATTTGAGATCCCGTTCGAAGCCAAAGTTGTATCGGCGCATCGCACCCCCCATTTCATGGTCGAATATGCTTCGACGGCAAAGTCGCGGGGCATGCAAGTGATCATTGCAGGCGCCGGTGGAGCTGCCCATTTACCAGGAATGGTTGCGTCATGTACACCGCTCCCAGTTCTCGGCGTACCCATTCAAAGTCGTTCTCTGCAGGGGCTCGATTCATTGTTGAGCATTGTACAAATGCCTGGCGGAATTCCGGTCGCGACGTTAGCTATCGGAGCATCCGGCGCCAAAAACGCTGGACTGCTTGCGGCCAGAATCCTTGCTCTTGGCGACACGGTCATTCGAAAGAAGATGGATGACTACATGGCTAACCAAACCCAAGCCATTTTGGACAAACAAAATCTGATTTGATTTTTCGGCTGCCAACGCTAACCCGGCTAGTTTTTATGGATTCCAGACTTCGAGTAATTGCCCCGGGTTCTACTTTAGGGGTCTTTGGTGGCGGGCAGCTTGGTCGTATGTTTACTCACGCAGCACAACGGCTTGGCTATCGAGTCGTCGTGTTTACGGATGAGCAGGATTGCCCAGCCAGTCAAGTAGCACACGAAACCATTCACGGTGACTACCTCGATCCGAAGGCTGTTCGGCGGTTCGCAGAGCAGGTCGACGTGATCACGCTCGAGTTTGAAAACATCGCACTTGAAGCAGTGGCGCGAGCAGCCGAGATCACACTAGTTCGACCGGGTGTGCATGTCCTCGCCGTTGCGCAGCACCGACTCAATGAAAAGCGAACGCTCAAGCAGGCGGGCTTTCCAGTGACTCCTTTTCATGAGATACGGACGCTAGCGGACATCGAGCGTGCGGCCGCAGAACTTGGATGGCCCTTGGTTCTCAAAACCGTCAGTTGGGGCTACGACGGCAAGGGGCAACGGAAAGTTGCAAATGCTGCGGAAGCCCACGACGCAATCGAGTTGCTTGGCCCGGAACCATTGATCGCAGAGAAATGGATTTTGCACATTGCCGAGGTTTCGGTCATCGTCGCCAGGACCGCTACCGGCGACACCGCGGTCTATCCTATGTTTACGAATTCCCATTCCAATCACATTCTTGACATCACCACCTGTCCGGCGGAACCATCGTTGCAAGCAGTAGCCACGAACGCCGAGTCCGTCGCGCTAGCGGTCGCAGATTCTCTACAGTTGGAGGGTATCTTGTGCGTAGAGTTTTTCGTTGTCGAAGGCGGCGAAATCATGATCAACGAAATAGCCCCGCGGACCCACAATTCCGGGCATTTGACCATCGAAGCCTGCAGGACCAGTCAATTTGAACAGCAAGTTCGTGCGATTTGCAATTTGCCGCTAGGTGATACGTCGCTGATCCAACCTGCCGCAATGGCCAATTTGCTCGGCGATGTTTGGGGGGACGGCTCGCCGCATTTTGAACGCGCCCTGCGATGCACTGCGACCTACTTACATCTCTATGGCAAGAGCACCGCACGGCAGGGTCGCAAGATGGGACACTTGACAAAGCTGTCTTCGTCAGCGTCGTTGGCATCGTCAGAGTTAATAGCTATGAGAGACGCCATGCGTTGCACCGAGGGCAAGTTGTTTTAGGGCGTCTTGGGAGTAGGTCACTCTTGCCGAGAGTGACATTGCGCTCTCAGTGCAGCGTCCGACGGCGAGATTGCCTTGAGACCCAATTCTTGGCTTGCAAAGCTCCCGAAGCGAAACGACAATATGGATGTGAACCCCTTCCTTTTCAGTAGCAATTGAATCGTGGATTGAATTCGAACGAGACGCTGAAGCATTCAATGGCAAAAAAACCAAAAAAACTCTTGAACGGCCACAGGAGAACGCGCGAGGATCATACCACGGAAACCGCTTCAGACTACGCCGAAGCCGTTGAGTTAATTTCGCAAAACAAAGGGGAATGTCGTCTGTGCGATCTGGCGGAAATGTTCCAAATAAGCAATGCATCTGCCCATCGCGCGATCGGACGGTTGAAACGCCTAGGTCTAATGGAATCCGTGCCATATGGCCCGATACACCTGACTCGAAAGGGGCGGATCCTTGCAAATCAGAGCCAAGGCTTGCACCAACTTGTCGTCGATTTCCTGCTCGCAATTGGCGTACCCCGCGACAGTGCGGAGATAGACGCCGAAGGCCTAGAGCATCACATTAGCGAAGAGACCGAAAAGGCATTTCGAAATTTTCTAGTTGGTCGCCGAGCCTAGCTCGGCGATTGTTTTCTAGGCCAACGCGTTAGTACCCTCGCAGGCCCGAAAGCCGTCGACTTTGGTTTGGGTTAATCGAAGTACGTAATTATCGGCGGTCATTTGGCACTTGACATTAATTTAGCGCACGCTAAACTTTGTTTAGCGCAAGGTAAATTCGCCCATGGCTAACTAGAGGTTTTTATGAAAAAGCATTCTTGTCCTCGCGGCTTTACTTTGGTCGAATTGCTGGTTGTTATTTCGATTATTGGCGTGCTTACTTCACTGCTTTTGCCTGCAGTTCAAGCTGCACGAGAGGCGGCACGTCGCATGAGTTGTCAGAACAATTTGAAACAGCTCGGCCTGGGCATCGCCAATTACGAGTCCGCAATCAAGGCCATTCCACCCGCATACATTACCAACACACGCCTCGACGGAAACTTCTACGGTATAGCCTGCGCCGACAGCTATCGCAACTCGTCGCCTGGATGGGGATGGGGGACTTTCCTACTGCCGTACATTGAGCAAGGTCCACTGTACGAAAGCATTTCATTATCAGAGCCGTGCTGGTCGCCCAAAAATTCTATCGCGGTTCAAACCAAGGTTTCCTTGTTTTTGTGTCCGTCGGCGACAGGGGGAAGCGATGGCTTTCAAGTTGAAAAGGCGACCGACCACCGTCACGGGACGCCGATCATTCTTAGCAATGGAAATCCCATTCGGTTTTCTCACAGTCACTATGTCACCAATGCCGGGATCCATCAACCATGGGGCCGCGACACACAATACTGCTACGACTACGAACAAGGCGAGCCCATTGCGGCGAATGGCGGTGCACCTGCCTTTCTGGATGGACCATTCTTTCCTAACTCACGTATGCCACTTCGGCGAATCACGGACGGTTTGAGCAACACGATCTTTCTTGGCGAGCATAGCTCGATCCTCAGCAACAAAACTTGGGTTGGAGTCGTCCCGACCGCCGTTACTCCGCCGCGACTAGACCTGCGTCGTTGGCAATCCGAAAATAACGGTGCAGGGTGTCTCGTAGGGGTCCATAGTGGACCAGACACTCATGATCATCCAGAGGTAATCATTCATGCTCCCAACAACCCATTCGGACATACCGACGAAATGTGGGGTGAGCACGGACCTGGCTGTTCGATCGCGATGGGGGACGGCTCGGTTCGCTTCACATCCGCTTTCATCGATCCCAAAGTTTGGGTTGCTCTCTCAACTCGAAATGGAGGGGAGGTCATTAGTGAGTCCGAATAGCCAAAAGCAAATCAATCCAAAGTTGTTGTACGTAATTCTGACGCTTCTGGTTGTTGGTTTATCGCTCTGGGGATGGGCGTCATGGACACGCGTCCCGCAATTCAAGGCCAACGACGAAGCATTAAAAACCATCGATGCTTTGTTCACAGCCATCAATTCGCACGATGGAAAGCGAATTGCAACCTGCAAGACTCAGCTCGAAAAGCACGCTCGAAGTGGAAATCTAAGCCCGCAAGCAATGGCTGAGTTGGCCAAATGTTGCGAACAGGCAACCTCCGGTTCTTGGGAGGATGCTGCCCGTAGACTATATCGAGTCATCGAGAAACAGTGAGGTAGATAAGTTGCTCGACGAGCCGTCAAGCTTTAGGTAGACTTCTGACCTAATTCGAACTTGAACTCAAAAGGCTCAACGATGTCTTCGCTATCTAAGATCTTTCTGTCGATTACCGTTTTGTTGCTTGCTAGGTCGAGTGTTTTCTCGCGTCAAACTTTGGATGGCAATTCTAGTTGGTCTCAGTTTCGCGGGCCGAATGGATGCGGCCTTGCCAATACCGGCGGGCTGCCAATGGAGTTTAGCAAAGAGCAACACTTGCAATGGATGGCTCCGCTCCCGTCAGGGCATTCATCCCCAGTTCTACATGAGGGTCGTATCTATTTGACGGCTTCGGATAAGGAATCGTTGTTAACCATCTGCTTGGATCAAGCTACCGGAAAAGAGCTTTGGCGTCGAACAGCTCCCCGAGATCGATTGGAGACCATTGACCACCGCAACAATCCGGCCAGCCCAACACCGGTTGTCGATGGGACAGGGATTTATGTTTTCTTTCCTGACTTTGGGCTGTTGTGCTATACACCTGATGGAGAATTGAAATGGAAAACCAACTTGGGACCGTTTTCCAATATCTACGGTATGGGGGCTTCGCCGATTATCTGCGATGGCCGGTTGATTTTGGTTTGTGATCACAACGTGGATTCCTACATCGCAGCCTTTCATTTAGGGACCGGAGAAATAATTTGGAAAACAAAACGAGCCGAAGCAACTAGTGGCCATTGCTCCCCGATAATCTATCAACCCAAAGAAGGGGAACCACAGATCATCGCCGTAGGTTCGTTCTATTTGACTGCGTATTCGCCGGCCAGCGGAAAAAAGCTATGGTGGGTCGGAGGCTTGAGCTTCGAGATGAAGTCGACTCCCGTGATTCACGGGGACATGGTTTACATCAACGGTTACGGCTCACCGCAGAACGAAGCCGAAGCGAGCTTCAAGATCGATGATTTCTCAGTTGTTGTATTGGCCAAAGATGCAGACGCCGATGGCTTGCTCAAGCTGGAGGAAATGCCAGATGATCTATCCAAGAATTTTTTCTCGGCTGTCGACCTCGACTTAAACGGCAAGCTGGATGCAAAGGAGTGGGAGTACTTTCGGCAATCGATCGCTAGCAAGAACAGCATGATGGCGATTCGGTTAGGAGGTTCCGGAGAGATGACCAGCAAAAGCGTCGTGTGGAAGTACTTTCGCAACATCCCTCAGTTGCCATCTCCAGTGATAGTGAACGATCTACTATTTATGATCAGTGACCAAGGGATAGTGACATGCTTAAATCCGCGGACCGGCGATGCGTTGAAACGGGGGCGTCTGCAGGGAGCTTCAGGGAATATCTATGCCTCTCCGGTTGTGGCTGATAACAAGCTGTTTTTTATTACGGAGGATGGCAAAGTCGCGGTGACAGATACGACGTCTGAATTCAACGTGCTAGCGGTGAATGAATTGAAGGAGAACTGCTATGCTACCCCTGCCTTCGATCGAAACCGCATTTATGTCCGAACAGTAAAGGGTCTATATGCATTCGGCAAATAGGTCACGGAAAGACCCGCAGGGTACAAACGTCCATATGAGTGAAAAATCGAGAAACGACGGTAACGCGAAACGGATTCAAACCATTCTGTGTATTGCAGGCACTCTGCTTCTCACAATTGGGAAATCATGGGCATTGCCCGTAGTGGTGGATTCTTCGGTTGGACATCCTTTGTCTCAGGCGCAAGTCGGTGATCTACTGATCGGTCAGTTCCGATGCACCGCTTGTCATGACAACCGCGAGCAGGATCCAATCCTTGAAAAATCTGCTCCAGACCTTTCGGAGGTTGGAGCTAGGATTGCCCCCGACTACTTGCGCCGATACCTTGCGTCACCTTCTTTGACGCAACCAGGCACAACCATGCCGGATATGCTTAATACGCAATCCGATACCGCAAGAGCTGAAATCGCTGAAGCCCTGACCCACTTTCTAATCTCTCAATCTGAACAGCAATTTCGATCTGAGGCGAATTTGGAGCAGGATGCAAATGTCGGCAAAGAACTATTTCATTCTGTAGGTTGTGTAGCATGCCACGCGCCACGCGAAGTTATTGCAAGAGAACTGACAGAAGAGGAAGACGTCAAAGAAAATGAAAAGGAGAAAGTGAAGAATCACGACTGGGTCGCAGTTCAACTGGAGCATGTTCCCGCCAAGTACAGTCACCAATCGCTAAGTGAGTTCTTGTTTCAGCCATTGCGGGTACGTAGCTCTGGTCGGATGCCGGACATGAAGCTGACAACGAGAGAGTCGGAAGCAATTGCAACCTATCTTCTCAGCGAGCATCGTCAAGTCCGCGAATCGCTTAGTCCTCGCGAATCGTTGGTTCAGTTGGGCGAAAAGTACTTTCAAGAACTGAATTGCGTAGCTTGTCATGCATTGAGCAATATTCCTGCAGTCAAAGCAAGGGGTTCGTTACGGAGTGCCGATCTTGGTCGGGGATGTTTGTCCAATACGGGAAGCAATGCGCCTCAGTTCCATCTCAAAGAGACGCAGATCCAAGCGATCGTCGCCTCGCTTAAGAGAGTGAAAGCCGTTGAGTCGGTCCAAGTCAGGATTGCTCAAACGCTGACAGTTTTCAACTGCGTGGCGTGCCATACTCGCGATGATTTTGGAGGGGTTACGGCGGATCGCAATATGTACTTCCAGTCGAGCGAGAAGAACCTTGGCGACGACGGACGCATTCCGCCGCCGCTGACGCTGGTTGGCGCAAAGCTTCAACCAGTCTGGCTTAAGAAAGTTCTGTTCGATGGCGAAAGTGTTCGTCCCTTCATGACAACACGCATGCCACAATTCGGCGAAACGAATCTTCGGCATTTGCCGGAATTATTCGAGCAATGTGATGCTATAGAG
>JANLRK010000171.1:0-4969 GCA_031361585.1 Pirellula sp.
TTCCACACCCGCCTGAGCGCTGCGGGCAAGCCCAAGAAGGTGGCCATCGTGGCTTGCATGCGCAAGCACGCGCCCTTCCAAGTACAGATGATTGATGATGGTCAGAACATCGAGCGGCGAGACCCGTTGGTCTCCAGTGACATCAAGAAATGGCTCTGTCGGATTTCGAGTCCGTGGAAGCTCGGGCCGCCGCATCAAATTCAAGTCGTTGATCACGAGCAAAGCATCGAGTGGCGAAATGACTAAGTCGTTATTAACATCGAGGTTATCGACTGGGTTTCGCCAATCGACATTCATCAGCACACGTGACTCAAGCTTCTCAACACGCAGCGATCTTGCGAAAAATCTTCGATGAAGCCTACGTTCAAAATAGCTGCCACCATGCTGTCTCATGTTACACCGATCTGCAAAATTTGAAAAATAGATAACTGAATCAGACTGCGGCGTCCAGCAGTTTACTTTGATCGGGTAGTATTAGCAAACAAAGCGATAAGCGATATATGCAGAAGCGAATTTTTTCTGCATACCCGTATACATCACAGAATTTCAATCGCCGAGTGCATGCCGATGAATCTGAGTTCGGACCCTGAAGCCAACTGGCGAAAACGAGTTTTTCTGATCTTGCTACGCTCAGCAGTCCAATGGCAGCATACTATCTCAGTTCGTGGCTGCGGTAACATTTTACGTTGAGGCAACACGAGGAAGAAACAAGTGTCGCTAGACAGCAATAGTTCGGCACTAATCTAATAAGCATTAATAATCTAATAAGCACTAATTTAAGTCGAAGTTACGACAACCGCGCCATAGCTTTTGCTCCGATTTTCCGGCCCAAATCCAAACCGGCGGTGTTGTCGAAGCTGAAATGGATGCCGCCGTAGATGCGGCTGATGCCGGCTTCTTCTGCTGCTTGGGAAAAGCTATCGAAGTGGCGGGTGACGATTTGCGATGGATCCAGTGGGCGTTGCTCGGGGGCGGAGTGGCCATCGGCTCGGCTATCGAAAGATGTTTGATCTCCGTAGAGGCTGGCAAGGATCGTGCTGGCTGCGCCGCTGAAAGTGCTGTGGCCGGATGTGTACGTCGGGAATGGTGGAGTCTTTAAGAGCGGTATCCAAGTGGCTTCGCTGGTCGTTGCCGCGCTACCATCCTGATCTGCCAATCGAATGGCATCGATCGGACGCCAAAGGTCGTAGTGGTACTTGGCATCCCACGATGCGATACCGGCGTCCGCCATGGCGATGTTAAGCAAGGCAAAGGTGCGAGCTGTGTCCACCAGGTTGTTTCCCTTATGCAACGTCACATCCGAAGCAATTTGATTCCAGTGACCAGGTGGCGTAGCCGTCCCTCCTCCGTCGGCCCAAAACAAGGCGATTTCTGTTTGCTCTTCGGTGCGTTGGCTGTTCGCAAAGCTACCAAACTTCATCACCTCAGCCACTGCGGCCGCATATTCAGAGCTACCCAAAGCAGGAGGGGCTGGTGGTCGGAGTGCATCTCCGCTGCTCAATGCAAACGGTTTGACGTTTGGCCATTGTGGCAGTAGTGGAGGAAGGTAATCGGGAAAGGTCCGTCGCCATTCACCTACATTGGTTGTCGGCTGGTAACTAGAAACGCTTGAAATACCATCGCCGACTCGATCCGCCACGATCGCTAGTCCCACGGTCTTTCCGATCTCGATCCCTAACTCGCGTGCTGTAGCGTCAGATTCTTGCGCAAGGGTTTCGTCCAACGAAGCTTGCCAAACAGCCAGCTCATCGTTTGCTTTGTAGAGAGTCTTGGCTACTTCGAAGGCCGCGGACGCTGCGGCTGCGCTGGGTGATGCGCCCGTCTGAGGTGCCATCGCTACTTTGTATGACTTGTATTGGCCTTCGACGGCATTGGCAGCATCAAACATGGCGGCATGAATCATCGCGAGATTGCGAGCCACCATGGGAGGTTGTGATGTCACGATGCGATTGGTGTAGGGGTCGTTCGAAAAAGTCGACCACTGTCGCACAACATCCAAAGCCGCAGCGTTCCAATCCTGGATAGTATTTCCGAATCGAATCTCAAGCTCACAATGGCTTTCCCGGCCGAGATCGTCCATTGCAACGATTCTGATCGTATGCAACCCAAGCGCCAGCGCGACGCCGATGGAAAAACGCCCTTCACCGTCTGCGAGAACAGAGCCAAGGGAATTTCCCGTCGATTGCCCGAGTTGCGGAATTTCCATTGCTTCGACCAGGGCATTCGCCAGTGTTTGACCATTGAGGACGACATTGCTCCTGAGTACCACTCCATTGTTGTTTGGGTCAGATTCCGGAGACAATCCGCTCACGACTGTCGGTTGACGGTCACGCAGCGCATTGAGTGCATTGATGACGACGAGTGCATCCAAAGGGGTCAACCACCCGTCACCGTTGACATCGTAAAAAGGGTCCGTTGAATTCGCTGGACGCGATGGAAGAATTCGAGTTCCTCCTTCGTTGAGTTGATTGATTATGACGAGCACATCCAACGGGGTAACCAGACTTGAGGAATCCACGTCCCTCGCCAATACTGCATTTTGCCAATCACTTGCGCAAAGAAAGCGATCTTCTAAAATTTCGAATTTGTTTGGTCGGTGCGACATTCTTATAACCTTAACGGGGCCTTTTCCCTCGCCCCGGAACTGTGAAAGCCCTAATTAATCAAGCCTAGAATTGTAGTTGAAAACCGAATCGACAAGCGATTTTATTTTGCGATATTCCAAGGACAGTCAATCTGGCATTTCAGCTTGATCTCCTTGCATCGAAATCCCGGCTATGAAACCTGAACCCGGATCTCCCTTACTTCAAGGTATTCGGGTAACGCTTTCCATATTTGCCAGTCCATGTTGCGAAGCGTTGGCTTGGGCCAACGAACGATGTGATCGCCTTTGCCGAATCGCTTACCTCGGCGAAAGTCTGCACGTCGATGTGCCTTATTGAAGCGACTAACTGAATTAACTCCTTGCTCTTTGAGCATCAGCATCACACGCCAAGTCGACATCAGAGCATCTGTTAGCAGAATGTCGCCGGCCGACAAGAGATGCCAAAGTTGATGAAGCATGCTCAGTTCACCCGGGTGCATTCCCATTTTGCGCTGAATGCTAGCGATTGCTAGTTGGGTTTGCTTGGTCTATCGCAGGCGCTTCCGTGGTAACGTGGTAACAAGTGTTATGATCTTTCGTGCGTAGATTATCAAGCATGGATGGATCGCTTGTAGCATGGAGGTTGGGGCATGGGAGGATGTGTTATGGATCTTGCGGGGCGTCCGGCCATCGAGTCGATGGAGCAGATGTTTGGTTACTTCAGTGGGGAGTTGATTCAGGAGTTTCCGAAGTCGCGAAAGCGATTGATGGACCAGCCTGATGATTTGGTAGATTTGGAGCGTGAAGTGTATGCGGCGTGCGTTCGTGGTGCAGATATGATCACAATTCCCCAAGGGTGCAAGATTGGCCCTTGGCGGTCTCGGCAAATCGGTTTCCGGCGCGAGGAGGTTGCATTGGATTCAGCGTACTAGGCACCATGAAATCGGCTCACTGCGGCGCACCGGTCACCCCGGACCGGTGCGGACGAAGTTCAATGCACCGGCGTGCTAAACCGACGCAGGATGGCATTTAGGAAATGGCCCAATCGCATCACCGATCTAACTTTCCGAGTTCCTCGGCAATGCCGTGGTAGCTTCATTGCTCCATTTCGTCAATTAAGTCGAGGCAGCGTTTCTTAAGGGTTGCATCCTTGGCTTGCTCGTACTGACGGACCACTAACGTTGAAAGTTGGTATGCGACTCGGGCACCGCGAGAAGTGACGTGAGTCCCCTCTTCTTCTCCAACGAACTCGAGAATACGCTCCGCTGCGCGACAGACAAATTGCGGCAATTCGACATTCGATTCTTTGAGCGAGTGAAGCAATCGCTCAGTGTTAATTTCAAAAGATCGGCATCTTTCGGACCGCATAAGTGCTTGCGCAATCGGCATCGTTGCAATCGGGGAGATGTACATGCAAAACTACCGAACGGGAAGAGAATAAATTTGACGATAGCATCGGTGAGTTATTCAAGTGGGTTCAAGTGGGTGCCTCATCGAGCGACGGATTTGGCCTGATCCACATGTGAACAAGACGCCGTAGTCATGGCACACCTTTGACGGTAACAAAACTCGCGTGACTGTCCATGCCGACGATGGAAAGGCCAACGCCACAGTTTTTGAATATTTCATAACAACGATGATTTTTTGCAACCCTGCTTCAGCTTGCGGATGTGTTCAGGGGTGGAGCCGCAGCATGCACCGATGATTTGTGCGGGCCAGCTTTGCGCGTGTTGTAGGTAGACTTCGGGGTCGGTGGAGTCGGTGTTGATCCAGCCTTGTTCATCGTCCACGTAGCCGATGTTGCCGTAGGCCACGAGCGGGAAGTTTTCACCGCAGATGGCGCGTAGCTCGGTGAGTGGTTGGGCAAGGGTGTGGGCCGGCATGCAGTTCACGCCCAGCGCTTTTACACCGAGAGGCATAAGTATTTCGGCGGCATGAGTGAGTGACTCGCCGGAGAGGATGCGGCCCTTTTCATTGCAAACAAACGTGACCCATGTGGACAGGCCGGTGGCCGTGGCGATCTTGGCTGCAATCACGGCTTCGCGAATGGAATTCATCGTCTCGATGAGAAGTAGGTCAACGCCACATTCCACCAGATGCTGGATGCGCTCGGAGTGCTCGTCGAGGCATTCGTCGGCGGGTGGCACGAGGTCGGGACGATAGCAATCCTCAAGCGAAGAGAGCGAGCCGGCCACGAGCGCTGGTTTTCCAAATTCAGCAACCGCTTCTCTGGCAGTGGCTACAGCGCGCAAGGTTAGTTCGTGAGCGGAGAAGCCTTTGCCAGCAAGAACGCGGCGGTTGGTGCGAAAGGTATTGGTGGTGATGATGTCCGCGCCGGCGTTCAGGTAGTCCAGATGAACTTGGCGCAGGACATTCAGCCCGGCA
>JANLRK010000191.1:0-18520 GCA_031361585.1 Pirellula sp.
GGAATGTTTGGCGCAGTCGAGGGGATTGTTAAGTACCCCTATGGAAACCGATTTGGGGTTGGCAAGGGGACTCGCTTTGGCGGCATCACCGATGGCAGTTCGAATTCCGTTGCGATTAGTGAAGTGCTTGCCAACGACAAAGCGGACGGAAGGACCAGCTCTACTGCTCCCGGTGGAATGAACCGCTTGGCAGTTGTGCTCCATGGCACTGATATTCGCTGTCGTCGTCGCTGGAGCATACCTAGGGAGCGGCGCGTTCTTGTGCCTTGGTTTGGTCGACTACATATGGAATGGATGGCACTTCGCGAGCCAACATGCGGGAGTCTTGCGTATTTATTCCAAAAAGGTAGCGGGCGGCAACGCGTGGCTAGAACGCTGGGGCTTGCGCGGATTCATTTTCTACGTCATCGTGCGAACATCGAGTTCGATCCTTTGGAAGCTCGAAAATAATTCACTCGTAAGCACGATTGCTGCGATCTCAGACTGGGCTATTTTGACTCTACCTTTTGCCATCGTAGTTACGAACCTGCTTGCGTGGCATCGCGATCGATTTCCTAAGCTCGTCTACTTGATTAGCGTCCTGAGCCTTTATAGTGGATATCTGCTTGCAAGCCATTTCCAGTTGTCTCAATTTATCCTTTGCCTAGCAACAGCAGCCGCTTTGTTCCATGCTGTCGAATACCTCGCAATTGTTAGCCACTACGCAAATCGCCGTCAGAATGTAGGTTCCGAGGGTTTGATGCGCAAGCTTTCCCAACATTGGACGTTCGTTTTAACTGTCTTTGCGCTTTGTTTGGGAACGTTAGGGGTTTGGGCTAGTTCGCCGATGCGCGGTTACGACACGATTTGGCAGGGAGTAAATTTATGGGCGGCGTTTACCCACTACGCTTTTGACGGAGTGATTTGGAAGCTGCGACGTCCAGAAACGGCGATGGCCCTTGGTGCAACTTAATTCCAAGCAAGTTAATCGCTACTGTGTCCTGTGGTTTGCAGTCCTCTTTGCGTGCGTCTGCAATTGCTCCGTTTCGCTTTCCAAAACTAGCGATGAATTCCTACCCGTTTTCGCAAGTTACCGATTGGCGATGGCACATCTATTCTTTTCACTACCGATAGCCTGCTTGTTCGCTTGCCGGTTCCGCGATCGATGGTCCGTGCATCGTTTTTCGTTCATCCTCGCCACTGTATTGACTTTCGCACTTCCGTACTTGCTTGATTCAGTCTCTTGGTTTCTCAGGCAAATGGAAGCCGCTTTCATGCTTCGGAGTTTTATTCGCTGTGCGATCTCCATCACAATCGTGTTCGGTTGGCTTGTTACCATCCCGCGTTCTATTTCCTGGAATTCCAAACACGCTTGGTCATGGACGCTTCTGCTTTCAGTTATTCTCCCATCGATCTATGCTTGGAAACATTCTGAGAATTGCCGCGACGAGTTCAACTCGAGCCTGGCGGGCATGAGGATTGCAAGAGCCTACCATAGCTTGGAACGCTTGGTAGAAACCGATGGTGCGAAGCAGCTTCAGGGAATCGACATCGAAGACTGGCGGCGAAAACTGAAAAGAGAGATAGTACAGTCCGAACAGATTCTTGTAAGTGCGAAGAACGATAAGAGCTTGAACGGCTGCTTGCAAAGGGGCATGCAGTCGTTGTCATTGTCTCGCTACGACGACGCGGAACGAGCGCTATTGGAGGCGAGATCCACCGACCCGCAGGTCTTACTCTTGCTCGCCATTACCGCGAGAGAGAAAAAAGATCACAAAAAAGTCGAATCGATTTGCCGCGAACTGCTGAAAGTTCAATCTGCCGAAAATGCCGAAGGAAAACAGATGGTATTCCAGTTGCTCGGCGAGTCTTTGGTCGGCCAACGGAAGATCCACACGGCGATTACGTCATATGAACAAGCAATCCAACAATGCCACAATTATCGAGGCGAGTTTGAAATGCGGCTAGGTACGTTGCTCGGAGAAGCAGGTGACGTGTCAGGAGCGATTGAGCATTTTGAAAAAGCGACGCGCGTAGAACCAAGATTGTCGATTGAATCAAAAAAAAGGATCCGCGAACTTCAAAGCAACAGCTGCCATCTGTAATTGACTATGTTAATTTTCCGGCCTGCGACCTTCTGGCAGGTAGATTTCAGTCGGCCTGCCGCATTAGCAATCGACGATAGCCCTCTAGATTTGGCCCTGAAATTAATTTCTCGCTCATTTTTTCTTAACACAACACGAATAGCATTGTTGTCGTCAGGCACCGTAGCCTCCATACATCCAGTCTACATAGTTCTAAGGTGTTTTATGTTTCCAAAGAAAACAAAGTTCTTTGTCGCAAGTTGCTTCGTCGCTAGTCTTGCTGTAACCCAATCTCTGAGTGCCCACGACGACGACAAGCCTCACTCCCATGCGGTGCGAGCCGTGAAGCCGGCGGAGATGTATCAGCCAACTCCGATGCCAGACCGAATCATTCTCACTTGGGCCGGTGACCCCAAGACGACACAAGCGGTAACTTGGCGTACCTCCGTCGAGGTTGCGGATGCATACGCTGAGTTGGCGATCGCGGGCGGAGGACCAGATTTTGCAGTTCTTTCTGAGATCTACCATGCAAACTCAACCGCTCTGAAGACCGATCTCAACACCGCACACTTCCATAGCGTTCAATTCAAGGGGCTCAAGCCAGGTACCAAGTACGCTTATCGAGTCGGTGACAAGACCAACTGGAGCGAGTGGTTCCACTTCTCGACGGAAAAAGACACCTTCGAACCGTTTTCGTTCATCTACTTCGGCGACGCACAGAACGATCTGCGCTCCATGTGGTCGCGAGTGATTCGTGAAGCCCATTCCGATGCGCCAAAGGCCAAGTTCATTGTTCATGCCGGCGACTTGGTCAACACTGCTCAGTCCGACGGCGAGTGGGGTGAATGGTTCGGCGCAGGCGCTTGGCTCAACGCGATGATCCCGAGTGTACCTAGCGTGGGCAATCACGAAATGCAAAAAGGCGAAGATGGCAAGATTCGTTTGTCACACCACTGGCGCCCCCAATTCACTTTGCCCAATCAGAATTGCCCCGAAGGTCTCGAGGAAACTTGCTACACATTACAATACCAAGACACACTGATTGTTTCGATGAACAGCAATGAAAAGCTCGAACAACAGGTAGAGTGGCTCGATGGGGTTCTCGGCAAGAACAAACTGCGCTGGGTCGTCCTCAATTTCCACCACCCAATCTTCTCGACAGCCAAAGACCGAGACAATGCGAAGCTTCGCACTCTTTGGAAACCCATCCTTGACAAATATCGAGTCGATCTCGTCCTTCAAGGCCACGATCACACTTATGGACGCACAGGACTCGATACACCTGTCGCAACTCCGGAGACCGTTGGCAATGTTCCGACCGGCGTCAACAACGTCGATACGTTTACAGGTACGGTTTACGTCGTTTCCGTGAGCGGCCCAAAAATGTACAACCTATCCCCCAGTACGATCATGAAGCGCGTTGCCGAAGACACGCAGTTATATCAAGTGATTCGCATCGACGGAGATAAACTGTTCTACGAATCGCGAACTGCGATTGGCGACTTGTACGATGGATTTGTTTTGGAGAAGCAGCCCGGTAAACCCAACCGCATGACCGAAGTCTCTCCCGCCGTCCCGGAGCGAAGACGGCAAGAGAAAGCGCCCAAGACCGAAGTCAGCGCTGCACCCGCCGCGCTTGCCAAGTAGGTCTCTCTTGCCGAGAGTGACCTTGCACTGTCAATGCAACCCGAGAGTTTCAGGGTTAGGTAGCGATTCATTCCACAAACGTAGCGCGATCGTTTGGCTCTTGGCCCCCGATGATCGCGTTGCTTTCATGTACTATCTGTCGCATAGTCGCACCCGCCTGGTGCGTTCTAAATTCATCATTTATTCACATCGGCTTCGCCAAACGTTAAGGCTCGTACGACATCATGTCCGATCATGTTTCAAGCACTTTTCTTTGGCAAGTACCCTATCGGAAAATCGATGCATATCCGAGCAATACTTAGCATTCGATATCTTTTCGTTCTCGGAATGACTCAAGCTGTGATGATGTCATCCTTCTCTTTCGGAACAGATCCGATCAAACAAAATTCCCCCGCGCGCTCAATGAAGTTATCGTTTCAAAACGGCGTCGATCAATACTCAGGTACGGTCGACACCGAGATCTGGGCTCTCGCGCCAACTACGTTTCTTGAAAGCAATCCGAACGCTTCTTCGGACGCGGACAACGATGGCGGGGAAAGCCAAGTTTTGATTCGATTTGATAGCATGATTGGCAATGGGACAAAGCAGGTTCCAAAGGGAGCAAGGATCGTATCGGCACGGATGGTTGTTAGCGCGTTCGATCAAGGCTCAACGGTCAATCTCCATCGCATGTTGGTTCCTTTCTCTCCGTCGGCAACCTGGAATTCGATGGTCGACGGTGTTTCGGCGGATGGCTGTGAAGCCTCGAGGCACAAGGATAGTTTTACGTTTGGCAAGATCGCCGCCAACTCGTCCATGATCGTTTTTGATGTGACGGACACCGTTCAAGCTTGGTCGAGCGGTCAAGCCAATCATGGATGGGTCTTTATCAATACGGCCGGCAACGGTTGGGATTTTTACTCATCGGAATTTGAAGACATCAAACAACGTCCACAACTTGTCGTTGAGTACGAGACCATTTTCGATTCACCCAAATTAGCGCAAAAACCGAAAGAAAGAGACACGGATGAGCCTGTTTCAAAACTTGCAGTGGAAAAGTGACCCAGCGCACTTCCATCGTCCTTCGCGACGCGACTTCATGTATGTTGGTTGGCTAGGTGGAGCTGGGCTAACTCTCGGAAATTTGCTGCAGCTGGAATCAAAAGCGGCAACATCGGACGCTCGCAAGCTCCAGGCAAAAGCCAAGTCGGTAATTCATATCTACCTTCAAGGTGGATTTGCTCACATGGACAGCTTCGACCCCAAGCCCGACGCACCAGCTGAGTACCGCGGTATTCTGGATCCGATCGCGACTTCACTGCCCGGTGTCTACTTCAGCTCGCATATGCAACAAACGGCCAAGGTCGCGGACAAGTTGACTGTGGTCCGAAGCATGACGCATACCGAGGTGGATCATAGTCGCGGCGAACACAGCATGTTTACTGGATACCGTCCGAGTCCAGCATTGGTCTATCCTAGTGTGGGCTCGGTCGTCGCTCACGAGCTCGGGCCTCGCGATGCGATGCCTTCGTACGTTTGCGTTCCCAATCAGGGGAGCCAATTCTTGGGCAGTGGATACTTGAGCAACGCCTGCGGCCCGTTTGCTCTCGGCTCGGATCCAGCCCGCTCCAATTTCTCTGTTCGCGACCTGAATCTACCTAGCGGCGTCGATGAAAATCGATTCGAACGACGTAAAGCATGGAAAGAAATGGTCGATGGACATTTCGCAAGCTTGGAACGAGATGACACATTGGCGACGATGGACTCGTTCTATCAACGAGCCTACGACCTGTTGGCATCCCCAAAGGCACGCGATGCGTTTAGCCTCAAGAGCGAGTCCGATGCGACACGAGAACTTTATGGGATGAAGCCATGGGGACCGATCCTTCGTCCCTCCGCGGGTGCCCGATTCTTGATTGCAAGACGATTGGTCGAAGCAGGTGCACGTTTTGTTACCGTGACCTACGGCGCTTGGGACACGCACGCATTCCACTATCGCGGCATCGAAGCGCAAATGCCCGACTTGGACAAGGCCTTTGCAGGTTTGGTGACGGACCTCGATCAACGGGGTATGCTCGATTCAACTTTGGTTCTGGTGACCAGCGAGTTCGGTCGCACTCCCAAGGTCAACGCGGGTGGCGGACGAGACCATTGGCCTCGTGTCTTTAGCATCGTAATGGCCGGTGGTGGTACGAAACGAGGACAGATCTACGGTGCTTCGGATGCTCTTGCAGCCGAACCAGCCGACAAACCTCTCGGTGTCGAAGACTACATTACGACCGTCTATCACTTGCTCGGCATCAATGCTGCAAAATCGTTGATGTCCCCCGGCGATCGGCCTCAACCGATTGTTACCAATGGCAAGGTTGCTCAAGGTTTGTTGGCATGATTCTCTTTCGAAACCTGATCTCTTTTTGCACGCTTGCTTGTTGTATTTGCGGACAATCACTGGGTGGCAATCCGTCGCTCGAATGGATCACGCCGTCGGTGGGCACACGAGGGGAAGCATTTACGGTTGTTGCCAAGGGCGCGTCGCTAAAAGATATCCGAAGCATGGTCTTTTACGAACCCGGCGTTCGATGCGAACGGGTCGAAAAAACGAAAGATGAGGAAGCGACACTTCACATGGTCGCAGATGCGCGATGCAATCTGGGTCCGCATGCGTTTCGATTGCTGGGCGATAATGGATTTTCCGAGTTGCGTACCCTTACCATCAGTCCGTTTCCAACCGTCCAAGAGGACAAGGAAGCGGAGAAGCAATTGGTAGATCCCAACTGCACCGTTTTGGGCACGCTCGAATCCGATGATGTCGACTCGTTTCAAATACGAGCCAAATCAGGTGAACGCATTTCCGCCGAAGCGGTCGGCGTGCGACTTGGAATTTCGTTGTTAGACACCACGCTGACGCTTCGCGATCCTTCCGGACACGTTCTCAAGCGAGTCGACGACACGCCGATGCTAAATCAAGACCCCTCTTTTTCGGTTTTGGCGCCGGTGGATGGGATGTATACGATCGAGATCACGTCCGCTGGTGCGAACGCGGACGCGGATAGCCAGTATGCATTGCACATCGGCAATTTCCCGAGGCCATATAGTGTCTTTCCGCTAGGCGTGAAAGCTGGAACGAAAACCGACATCACCTTTACTTCGTCGGATACCGACCAATCGGATTCCTTTAGGAAACGAATGTCATTCGACTCAGGACTCCTCGGTACGCGGTTTATCGAATTGAAGGAAGGAGATAAGATTTGTCCCTCGCCCATCCCGTTTCGTGTCAGCACCTACGATCAGGTTTGCGATGAAGCGGACATGTCGCAGACCGTCGTCGGCTCCGGAGTTGTTCCGATTCCCAAGGGAGCGGCTAAGCATTCTTTGATGGTACCCATGGCAGTGCATGGTGTTGTTCGCGAGCTGAATGAAATCGACACCTTTCGCTTCGGGGTTCATCAGAGCGGAACCGTTTCCATGGAGGTGTTCGCGTCACGTTTGGGGTCGCTCTTAGATGCGGTCGTCGAGGTACGAGACCAAAATGATAGAGTTGTATCAAGCGGCGATGACTTCGATAGCCATGACACGAGACTGGTTTTTGAAACCAAGGCCGAAGAGTCTTATAGCGTTTCTATTCGAGACAAACGAAACCACTTCGGTGCAAATTATTGTTATTGTGTCGAGGTAGCTCCGTTGCAAACATCGATCACGACTTTCCTGCCGAGGCGCAACAAGCTGTCCCAAGCTGGACAAACGATTGCAGTCCCTAAAGGCAATCGGACCCTTGCGTTCATGGGGGTTCGCCGCGACCGATTGGATGGCCGCGTAAAGTTGACGTTTGAAGGGCTATCGAACGGTGTTTCAGTAGACTGTCCTTGCGTTGCGAACTCTTCATTCCTGGTTCCCGCCGTATTTGCGGCCGATGCGTCGACCCCGATTTCCGGTTCCTTGGTCGCGGTAAACGCTTCCCTGCAATCAGGGCAGTCAGGAACAACGACGGCGACCGGTGGTTTTGAACAGATCGTGGATTTGGTAAACGGTCCTGCGGATGCCATCTACCAGTTGACAAGCGTAAATCGATTGGCGGTTGCAACCGTTGATACGGTGCCGTACTCCATCGAACTAGTGAGACCGACATTGCCACTGTCGGCGGATGGATCCTTGGACATCACCATTGAGGTCAAACGGGAAACTGGCTTCGATGCGCCGATCGATATTACGTTGCCTCTGTTGCCTGATTGGGTGGATTGCCAAGCCAAGACTCGAATACCGGCTAATAAGGCGTCGGGAACGGTCACACTTCGCGCAAACCGAGCGGCTAAGGCGGGCGAATGGCCGCTGGTAGCGGAGGGAGTCGCTGGGCTTGTCGAGAGTTCGGCCGAAACAGGTACCAATGCCACTGGCATCGGAATGGGACTGGGAATGGGAATGCGTTCGCGTAGGCGGGCGACGGTGTCATTGACCAATGTTTGTACTTCGCTCCACACGCTCGCCGTTTGCGATTCGCCTGCCCACGGGAGCATCGATACCGTCTCTGCCGAGCGAGGCACCTTGGTCGAACTCACATGTCGATTGG
Organism: Pirellula sp.; assembly: GCA_031361585.1. Lineage (GTDB taxonomy): Bacteria > Planctomycetota > Planctomycetia > Pirellulales > Pirellulaceae > JBKCUI01. The sequence continues at coordinate 8,254 of JANLRK010000191.1, forward strand.
ATTTGGGTGATTCCGTGCCTGAGACGTTGGTTGCAACGCTAGAGGATTTGCCGAATCGTGTTCATGGCGAATCGGTTCAAGTCAGACGCACAGACAAAACAGTGAAGTTCCAATTGCAAATCGAGGACGATGCTCCGATCGGGTCCTTCGATTCGGTTGTATGCCGATTGAGTGGGGCATTAGATAACCAAAACGTTTCCTATTGTGTTGCCCGCAATACAAGACTGATCATCGCTGCTCCGGGTGCTTCGCAAAAGGATGAATTTGGTCGTCCACTAAGTCGGCTCGAAGCGCTACGTCTCCGCAAGAACAAGCAAGGATCGTGATGAACGCATCGCAACGAATGTGGCATAGGCTTCCAGCGCTTCCAGCCTGTGGTCCTATAATCTCAGACTGGAAATCTAAGCCACGGTCGCCTTGGCTATGCCTATTCGCAGCCGTGCTGCTCAATCCCTACGCAGTTGCGAACGAACCAACCTATCCAAGTGAACCTGTCACGGTAACTTCACTGCATGTCGAGCCGTCCAACATCGAGTTGCAGTCGGCTCGCGATCATCAGGCTGTGGTTGTCACGGCTGAATTCTCCGATGGGAGCACTCGGGATGTCACTGGCCTTGCTACGGTAACGCTAGAAACCATGGACAGTTGGAATGCAGTTGCCGATTACATCAACGAGTCGTTTATACCCAAGAATGATGGATCGGCGAACGTCAAGTTCTCCTTTTCTGGATTTGATTGCGAGACGAAGGTACGAGTCTCGGGATCCAAGGATCATCCGCCGATCGGGTTCCGCAACGAAGTTCTCCCAGCCTTGACGCGAGCTGGCTGCAATACAGGCAAATGCCATGGATCTGCTTCTGGCAAAGACGGTTTTCGACTTAGTTTGTTCGGCTACGACCCCGCTGGCGACCATTTTCGATTGACCCGAGAACAGCCTGGACGCCGGATTCATTTGGCTGACCCCAAGAACAGTTTAGTCGTTCTCAAAGCGACCGGTACCGTTCCGCACACGGGAGGCGGTCGAATCGAAGAAGGGACTCGAGCCTATGAGTCTTTGGTGCAATGGCTGCATGAAGGCGCCAAGCCGGATGGTCAAGGCGCAATCGTTCCGCTAGGCATCGACGTATATCCCAAGAAGTCCGTGTTCGCGAAGCCCGACGGACAACAAAAACTTGTTGTGATGGCTCGTTACAGTGACGGCACCGAGAGCGATGTGACATCGCTTGCTGTGTTTCTAAGCAACAACGATTCAGCCGCTTCCGTATCCGAAGATGGATTGGTCGATGCACGCGGTCCAGGCGCTGCCTTTATCCTTGCCCGATTCGATCAGTTCACTCAGGGTGCGACCATCATGGTTCGCCCTGAGCAAGCGTTTGAGTACCTGCAAAGGCCCGCTTATGGCGAGATCGACAAGCTGGTGGATAGCCGGCTGAAGTTCATGCATCTTGCCCCTTCCGAACTTGCCGAAGACGAACAATTCTTGCGTCGAGTGACGATCGATTTGATCGGACTCTTGCCGACGCCAGAAGAGTATCACCAGTTCATGCAAGATAGCTCAGCCAGCAAGAGGGAACGACTCGTCGATCGGCTTTTGGATCGCTCGGAAGTTCAAGATGTATGGGTTATGAAGTGGGCAGAGCTTTTGCAGATACGAACCAATAACGGAGTCAGCCAAAAAGCATTGCGACTTTACGACGGATGGCTACGCGAGGCTGTTCACTCGGGCATGACGATCGACAAGATCGTTCAGAGAGTATTGCCGGCGAGCGGTGGATCGCTCGAAAATCCCGCGACAAACTATTACCAAACTGAAACGACACCACAACTGCTCGCCGAAAATGTCGCACAAGTTTTTTTGGGGACTAGAATCCAATGCGCTCAATGCCATAATCACCCGTTCGATCGCTGGACGATGGATGACTACTACGGATTCGCTTCGTTTTTTAGCCAAATTGGATACAAGCAAGCCGAGGATCCGCGCGAGCTGACGATCTACAACGCGGCCGAAGGGGAGATGTTGCATCCGCTAGGAAACAGACGTGTCGCACCGAAGTTTTTGGGCGCTGCCATGCCCAGACTGGAAAGTGGAAAAGACTATCGCACGCTTCTCGCCGATTGGATCGCATCCAACGAAAATACAGCATTCTCAAAGAATATCGCCAACCTTGTTTGGGCTCACTTCTTTGGGATTGGAATTGTAGACCCTGTCGACGATATGCGTGTAAGTAACCCACCATCCAATCCAGAACTGCTCGCCTATCTCGGTGAGCGGGTGATCGAGCATGGATTTGAGATCAAAAAATTGATGCGAGAGATTTGCTTGTCGCGGACGTATCAGACATCGACCCGCCGCAATGATTCGAACCAATGGGACGAGCGGGAATTCACGCATCAGAAGATTCGACGCATGCGAGCCGAAATCTTGCTCGATTGTATTAGCCAAGCTACCGAAACCACAGACCGTTTGCCGGGGCTGCCAAAAGGGTCGCGAGCAGTGCAAGTTGCAGATGGTTTGGCAGCTCATTACTTCCTGACCACCTTTGGTCGGTCTAATCGCGCAACGCCATGCAGTTGTGAGGTCAAGACGTCACCGACATTGTCCCAAGCATTGCATCTGCTCAACGGTGAGACGACCGGCGGAAAAATCAAGGAAGGTAACCTCGTTGGCCGAATTCTCGAATCAGGTAGTTCATCGGAGCAAGTAGCAAGAGAGCTCTACGTTCGTTGCCTAACACGACAGCCAACCGATGCGGAACTGAAATCCATCTACCAAAAACTGAGCGACTATCCGAATCCTCGCGATGGACTCGAAGACCTCTACTGGGCAATTCTGAACTCGAACGAATTTGTATTCAATCACTGATGATAAATTGCACTACGTGTCGATATCTGGCTCTCACGCTCCTGACTTCACTCCTCATCCTGTTCCTCGTTGCGCCGGATTTATCGGCCCAAACGATGTCTGGTGCCGAGTCGGATTCCAATTCGGAAAAAGTGTCGTTTGATGCGGTGCAACCCATTTTGAGAAAGCACTGCGTTCGCTGCCACAACGAAGACCAACCGCGAGGTGATTTGGTATTGTCGTCGCTAGATAAAGTTCTCGCAGGGTCCAGTTCTGGCCTGGTTGTGGTTGCGGGCAAGCTCGACGAGAGTCCTCTGTACACGTTGACAGCGCACTTGGATACACCCAAAATGCCACCGAACAAACCTCAAATCCCGCAACGAGAATTGAACGTCATCGAACGTTGGATTGTTAGCGGACTGGCCGACGAGACCAAGCCAACGCCGACTAAGCCGCAGAAGCCCACCAAGCCAATTCAACAAGAGAAACCTCAAACCCTTCAATCGCAAACGGTCTATTCACTGCTGCGTCCTATTCCGCAAGCTTCTGCCGTCCATGCGATGGCCAATCATCCCAATGAATCAGTCGTTGCAGTTGCCGGACTGCACCAAGTCGCAATCCTAAACGCCAATACGGCCAAGTTCGAACCGCAAGCGATCGAAATTGGCGAGCGGAATATTTCGGCTCTTCGATTTTCTCCGGATGGCAAGATCCTATTGATCGCCTTGGGAATCGTTGGCGAATCTGGCACCGTTCTCGTTCTGGATTGGGTCAACAAGCAATGGCTCCCCAACATCGGCGATGAGCCTGACAACATTCAATCGTTGGACTGCAATGCAGACGCGAGTCAAATCGCGATTGGAACGACTTCGCGCTTGGTAAAAGCACTGGATCGCGCGACTCAGAAGGAGTTGCATGTTCATAAAAAACACACCGACTGGGTGCTTTCCGTCGCCTATAGCCAGGATGGACTTCTATTGGCAAGTGGCGATCGTTTTGGTGGCATTCATGTTTGGGAAGCCGAGTCTGGCAATGAATTTGCGACATTGCGAGGACACACAGGCGGCATAACGGGGCTCGTTTGGTCCAGCGATGGAAATCAGCTTACCTCGGCGAGCTTAGATGGCACGGTGCGAGTGTGGAACATGCATTCATTCGAAACGATTAAACAATGGGCTGCACACGAACGAGGAGTGCTGTCGATCGCATGCGGACCGAACGAAAGTATTCTTACGACGGGACGGGATGGTTGGGTTCGGAAATGGGGAGTAGACACCTCGAAGTCGATCGGTCTATCGAAGCTACCGGATGAGGCTATTGCAGTCTTTGGCGTTGGGACATCGGCAATCGCGGATGTACTAATTTGCGCCGATGCGGCAGGCGGAATCTATCGATTCAACAGTTTGCCGACGTCCGAAAGCGATACTGTATCCAGTACGCCTGTCGCTTGGCCAATGAGTCATGAAAGGCGAGTGTTCGCTCGGATCGCGCCCGCCGCGTTAAAGAGAGTCTCCAAAACCGACTCTGAGGGCCTGACAGCAGAGTCGGTTGCCAGAGTGCCAGTTACCCCTTCGAAGCTTGAAGGACTCTTTGAAAGTAAGGACTCGAATGTCGCATCCGATTTGGAGGAAAGTCGTCGAGCACTGGCAAGTATCGAGCATTCGCTCGAACAAACGTATCGCACTGCGGAGCAACTGGAGGAATCGGTTGCTAGGCTCAAGCAATTGATCGTCTTACAAGAAGCAAGGCTTAAGCAAGCGGAACTGCGACAAAAGCCGAATCGCAAGTGAACGATGGTAGGTCGTGCCTGCCGGGCGTATGTGGCGTGTTAGTCAACGGACATCAGGATGGCGGGGCCTTCGTCGTATTTCTCGACGGAGCGACCGGCCATGAGAAATGGCGTTACAAGCCAGACACCGATTTGCGATCCTTTTCGACTCCGGTCGTGCCATCCGACAAGGTGGCCGAGGGGATCTGACGAAAACTAATATAGTATGGATCAAAGAACGAAGTATGCCTTATGTCCCGACGCCACTACTCATGGACAAATACCTGCATATCGTGAACGACTTAGGAATTTATTCGTGTGTGGAACCGGTGAGCGGCGACGTTCTCAAGACATTGCGGAAAGGTGGAAATACCTATAGTTCCCCTGTCGGAAATGGGGACAAAGTGTACTACTTTGATGACACAGGGTTATGCACAGTGATTCGCAACAATGCCAATTACGAAGTGCTGGCTAAGAATACGTTAGAAGAAATGGTACAAGCAAGTCCGGCAATCTCGGATGGCTCTCTATACATTCGCGGTGATCGCCATGTGTGGAAGATAGGTCGAGAGAACCGAGCGTTTGGTCATGGTGGAACCGACTAAACTAGGGCTTACCGGCCACATAACCGTAGAAGTTTTGCAGCCAGTTGTCCATACTCAGCGTCACGGCGGAATTTGGGACAGCATGATTATCATTACCCCAGGTGTAGATCGTGAACTGCACAGAGTCTTTCGTCAGCTGTGTTATGCTTTTCAATACTACCCAGTGATTGGCCGTTGTGAAAATTTGCCGGAGGCGGCCGCGGTGACTGCCGCCAGAGCTTACACCGTTCAAATCAATAAACAAGCATATGCGATACCCCTGCGACAACAGTTTGGCAGCGTGTCGAAAATCGTCCTCACCTTTGGTAAAGTAGAGATTGGTTTCATTGGAAACATGATGGTAACCGGCTGATTCTAGCCAATCGGAAAGTTGCCCAGGTAGCGTAATACCAGCGAACGCGTCGTCCGCTTCATCGTAGTCGAAGATAGCGTTTTCTGAATCTCGTAGGCTGGCCAAAGCAACCCAGTCTGCTGCCGCGATTTTTCCAATCGGATTGTAAGCACGACAATCCTCACCTGGAGAGACTTGCAAGGATCCTAATTTGGCTGTGCCCGTTTCGTATAAGTCCGTGGCGTACTGTTCATACAAGTCAGGATTATCGCTAGCAACGATATACATGAGGCTTGCTGGGCCACAAAGTGACGCATTGGATTGATTGATAAGACCTGGACTCATTCGTCTTTCGCTCAATGTTAAGGCGAAATCGGTGCGATCGATCTTAGAGAATGCAGGATTCTTAAGCGGTTTGCGATTGGCCGCATCAAACCCCTGTCGGTGAAAACCAATTCGAGCTCCCAGCGGTCCCGGAATTCGCGTGGTTGAGAAGTTTCGCATCGAAGTTTCCTACATAGTTACTTGGTTTCGGCCGACGGACTTTTTATGTTATCGAATCAAACAAGTTGGTGTTTCGTGAAATCCCGAAAATTCCGACACTTCTCGGCGAACGCCACCTCGGCGCGGCGGTTGTAGCGGAATGCGTCAAGCATTTCGTTGGTGTCCGCGCTTGGGCCGGCCAACGCATTTTTACGACCAAATTTCATGGACGACATTGCCATGAACGTCAGTCAATCGAAAATCGCGTCCCGCGTAGCGATAGGTTAGTCGCTTATGGTCTAGCCCCAGTCCATAGAGCAACGTCGCATGAAGATCATGCATGTGAACAGGGTTTTCGGCTGGTCGGTAGCCGAAGTCGTCGGTGGAACCGTAAGTCAAGCCACCTCGGACTCCTCCACCTGCCATCCACATCGTGAATGCTTGCGGATGATGGTTTCGACCATCGTCATTTTCTGCGGTTGGGGTCCGCCCAAACTCAGCACCCCACAAAATAAGCGTATCTTCAAGAAGCCCACGTCGAGCAAGATCGGTTAGCAATCCCGAGATTGGGCGATCTACCTTCGCTGATTCGGTGACAAGCCCCTCGTTCAATTTCTTATGATGGTCCCACGTATAATCTGTCGAGACTTGAATGTATCGCACTCCCGCTTCTGCGAACTTGCGGGCGAGAAGGCATTGTCGTCCAAAGTTGTCTGTCGGTTCTGCACCAATACCATAGAGATCCTGTGTCTCCTTTGTCTCATCGTCGATGTTCATGACTTCTGGAACATGGGCCTGCATTCGAAATGCAAGTTCATAATTGGCAATGAGCCCTTCGATCCCTTGATCTTCGGACGCTTCCATAAGGTGTTCTCGGTTCATCGATTGTATCAGGTCAAGTTGTTGGCGTTGTAAAACCGGGGAGATGCGAGTGTTGCCTACATTGGAAACGCTGGCCTTCTTAATCGGAATTTCGGCCGAGCCTATCGCGGTCCCTTGATGGATTGCGGGCAAGAACGCACTGCCATAATTTTGTACTCCTCCATGACCCCGAGGCGGTGAGATCGTGATGTAGGCAGGCAAGTTATCGCTTTCACAACCCAACCCATAACTAAGCCAAGACCCCACACTGGGACGTACCAGATTCGCTTGCCCCGTATGCAATCGGAGCAAAGCTTCGCCGTGGGCCGTACCCTCGGTATGCATCGAACGAATGACGCATAGCCGGTCGGCTTGCTTTGCGAGATGAGGAAAAAGCTCGCTCATCCAAACACCGCTTTGACCATGCTGAGCAAAGCGAAAGGCTGAGCCTAAGACCTTTCCTCCCTTCGATCGGTCGCCACCTCCTAGGTCCGAAGGAAGGGGCTGGCCATCCTGATGGTTGAGTATGGGTTTCGGATCGAATGTATCGACGTGGCTTGGACCGCCCCACATAAACAAAAAGATGATTCGCTTTGCTCGAGGCGGAAAGTGAGGCTGTTTGGGTGACAAGGGACTATCCACGGAAGCCGGGGATGCTCGTGTGCAGTCGGCAAGCATCGCTGCGAGCGCAATCTGACCGATCCCGCATGCGCTATTTCGAAGCATGGATCGGCGCGTAGACCGCGATGAAAATTGGTTACATGCCATAGATGCGCCCTACTCCAAAAACTGAAAACGACTCGAAGCAAACAACGCATGGCACGCCATCGCTAACGCATACAACTCTCGATGGCCTGGGCTATCCGAAGATTGCTGATCGGATATTTGACGAAAGAAAATACGCATAGACTCACGTTCTCCGTCCGAAGCTACCGCGTTGAGTATCCAGTCAAACATGCGATCAATCTTGCGATCAACATCGTTGATATCGACTTCGGCCAGAATACGTCGAGCTATCGATTCGGCGGCATCCATCACCATCGTATCGTTGAGAAGAAAGAGACCCTGTGTTGGTACAATCGTCTTGGAACGGTTTCCGGTTGTGGTTTGTGGGTCAGCAAAATCGAATACTTGAAAGATTTCGGGCAAGTCATTTCGAATCACGGGCAGGTAAACACTTCGACAGAGAAAATCGGTTCGACGTCGGACCTTGTTCGCACCCACCGCAGTCGCTTGATCACCCAGATAGCTTACGGTTGATTCCATGGGCTTCAAGTCCAAACGGCCCGCCGCACTCAACATGGCATCGCGGAACGACTCAGGGTCCAATCGCCGACGATGAGCACGCCAAAGGTAGCGATTATCGGGTTCGATGGCTTGATTATCGCTGTCGAAACTGCTGCTCCTCATGTACGTCCGACTCAATACGACCTTTCGAACCAGTGACTTAATAGACCAATCGGAGTCGATCAGTTGCTGCGCTAAATGGTCGAGAAGTTCAGGGTGCGTTGGCGCTTCTCCGGTACGTCCGAAATTATCGACAGTCCTAACGATTCCGACCCCCATGAGATGATGCCAAATGCGATTTGCTTGAACGCGTGCCACCAAGTGTGCAGCCCGATTATTCCGGTCCGTGAGCCAACGAGCAAACGCAATGCGTCCACTTTCCTGTTCTTGGATAGAAATCGGCTGTTCATCGATCAATACCTTCAGGCCGCCGCGCGGAACAAGTTCACCTAATCGATCAAATTGGCCCGACATTCGAATATGTTCATCCGACGGTTTATCGACATCCATCGGGCTCATCGCACGTGGCGGAATCTTGGGGGCGTTGTCTAACTTGGCTGTCAGTTTTTCAACAAATGCTTGTTGTGAGGCTATCCGTTTTTCGAGTGGTTCCTTGGGGTCCGACGCTAACTCCGAAAGCCCTTCTTTATTGGCGGTGAGCAGTTCGGCCAGTGCTTCGTCAGTGCTCTGCTGAAGTGCTTTTAGGGCTGCAGATGCATGTGTGTTTTTCTTCTTTAGTTCGGGTTGCTCGCGCCAGTATGCTTCGTATGCATCATCCATGGAGCCGCCTTGTGCCCCCAGTCCGACGAGCCGTTCCATCAATCGTTGTTGACCGAGCATATGTCGCATTTCCATCACGCTCGTTGACGCGAAGATTCCTGCGATGGCATAGTAATCAGCGGTCGGAATTGGATCGAACTTATGGTCGTGGCATCGAGCGCAGCCAAGGGTCTGCCCAAGGACAGCTCGGCCGATCGTATCGATCTGCTCGTCCGCAACTTCCATGCGCTGATTCTTTTCATTGTTGCCCAAGAGCACTTTGGGACCTATTGCTAGGAAGCCAGCTGCAATGCGTTGTTGGTCTCGTTGGTCAATCGAGTCATAGGGCAGTAGGTCGCCTGCAATCTGCTCCAATAGAAATCGATCGAATGGCTTATCCTCATTCAATTGCGAGAACACCCAATTGCGGTATCGCCAAGCTTCGCGAAAAAGGAAGTTCTCATCGAGTCCGTTGGAGTCGGCGTACCGAGCAAGGTCAAGCCAGTGTCGTCCCCATCGTTCGCCAAACTGCGGCGAAGCAAGTAGGCGATCCACGACAAGTTCAAAGGCGTCTGCGGATTCATCATGCAAAAAAGTTTCAACTTCCTCGGGCAAGGGAGGCGCACCTATCAGGTGAAAGTAAACTCGCCTCAAAAGTTCTATCGGCTTTGCACTGCGAACGGGACGCAGATGCTTCCTATCAAGCCCCTCCTGAACGAATGCATCGATCGGCGACGACGCGACGGTATCTTGTGAATTCAAGGCCGGGGCGGCACAGGGGACGATTGGTCGGTAAGCCCAATGATTCTTGCCCGCGATGGGATCGGAAGGTTCGTTGAGGGGAGCGATATCTACGTCATCGGGTCCTGGTGCTCCCATGCGTACCCAGTTCTCAAGATGCGCAATCTCGCCGGTCGAAAGCGATTTGACGGGGGGCATTTGGAGGTTGGCGTCGTTGTATCGAACGGCACGAATAAGAAGACTCGCATCGAGATCGCCAGGGACAATGCTGACTCCACTTTCTCCCCCTTCCAACCAACTCTCGCGACTGTCGAGCAACAGCCCGCCTTGGACATCTTTAGCTCGTTTCGAATGGCACTGATAGCAATGCTTAGCCAACAACGGTCGGACATTTTTTTCGAAGTACTCCAGATCGCTATGGTTCGGCAACTCCACCGCAAAAGTTGTTGGACCAAAAAACGATAGGATGCACAAAAGAGTACCGATTGGCCAAAGCTGCTTGCTATGGGATGCATCTCGAAATCGATGGCTTTCTGTTGGCACTAAGGAGTTCAATATGAATCTCGACAGGTTTTTTGGAGGAATGGCCT
>JANLRK010000197.1:0-2840 GCA_031361585.1 Pirellula sp.
CTTGCCAAATGGCGTCCCAAGTACCGCACCGTATTTGGATACGAACGGCAATGGAAAGGTCGATCCGCTCGATGTTTTGGAGGTAGTAAATTACATCAACGCGGCCAAGGCAAATGGTGGTGAAGGGGAATCGACCATCGCGGCGGGTGCTTTGGATCATGCGTACTCAACCGCAGATCTGGATTCGCTTGTTAATATTCGGTCTATGACGGCCGTCGATGATTACTACCAAGACTTGGGGCAGAAGCGAACCAAAAGGCGATCGATCTAGTAGGTCACTCTTGCCGAGAGTGACTCTGCTGCCGAGAGTGACTCTGCTCCTCGAGCCAGACTGTCACACGCCTTGCTTTTCGTTCGGTGTTGGGCGAGAATTCTTTGCCGGCTTCGTAGAATTAACCGAAATCCGAACGACTTTGACCAGAACAAGCGATTGATGAGTGAAAAAAAAACCGTGATCGGAAACAACGATCATCATAAGCTACGCTCCAATCGTTGGTTTGGTCCCGATGATTTAAGAAGCTTTGGCCATCGTTCGCGTCTCAAAGGAATGGGCATAGACGACGCGGACTATTCTGGTAAACCGATTGTGGCTTTGCTCAATACTTGGAGCGATCTCAATACTTGTCACTCCCATTTCAAGCAACGTGTCGAAGAGGTCAAACGCGGCGTACTTCAAGCGGGAGGCTTCCCTGTGGAGGTCCCAGTCATGAGCTTGGGAGAGATGTTGATGAAGCCGACGACCATGCTTTACCGGAACCTATTGGCGATGGAGACTGAGGAGGTTCTAAGATGCCATCCGATTGATTCAGCAGTCTTAATGGGCGGATGTGACAAAACGGTTCCGGCACTTATCATGGGGGCTATATCAGCGGATATTCCCTCGATATTTTTCCCCGCCGGGCCCATGCTCAAGGCCAAGTGGAAGGATCAAACGCTGGGTAGCGGAACAGACGCTTGGAAGTATTGGGCAGAACGTTGCGCCGGAAACTTATGCGATAGCGATTGGAAGGGGATAGAGAATTGCATCGCTCGATCGGCGGGAACTTGCATGACCATGGGGACCGCCTCCACTATGGCTTGCATTGCCGAATCTCTCGGGTTGACCTTACCCAATGCAGCAAGTATCCCAGCGGTCGTTGCGGAACATAGTCGGCTTGCGGTCGCGACTGGCCGACGAGCCGTCGAACTCGCTTGGCAGAATACGACACCGCGCAGCCTATTGACGCGGGCTAGTTTCGAGAATGCAATGGCCACTCAATTGGCCATCAGCGGTTCCACCAACGCAATTGTGCACATGATTGCCATGGCTGGGCGGGCGGATATCAAACTGACGCTGGACGATTACGATGCCATGTCTCAAGTTGTTCCTGTGCTCGCTGATATTCGTCCAAGTGGCAAATTCCTTATGGAGGATTTCTATGACGCAGGAGGATTGCCTGGTTTGCTTTCCCGAATGCGGGACCTATTGCAACTGGACGCTAAGACAGTCAACGGAGGTTCGATCGGGGATCAAATACAGTCAGCGGCGGTGATTGACGATTTGGTCATTCGCAAACGAGACAATCCGATATGGCCGACTGGTGGGACATGTGTTCTTCGCGGCAATTTAGCTCCCAATGGTTGCGTGATCAAGACAGTAGCGGCGGAGCCTCGATTGCAACAGCACGTTGGGCCTGCCTTGGTCTTCGACAACTACTCGGACTTGAAGAAAGGAATCAATGATCCGAATCTCGACGTAACAGCCGACACAGTAATCGTATTGAGAAGTGCGGGACCAATTGGTGCACCTGGATTCCCAGAATGGGGAATGCTTCCGATACCCGATAAGCTTCTAAAACAAGGGGTTCGAGACATGGTTAGAATCTCGGATGCCCGGATGAGCGGCACCAGTTACGGAACTTGTGTACTGCATATTTCACCTGAATCGCATGTTGGCGGACCGCTGGCGTTTGTAGCAAATGGCGACTTGATCGAGTTGGATGTTGCAAACCGGAGGCTGATGCTATTGGTTGACGAAGCTGTTCTGAGCAAGCGTCGAGAAAATTGGATACCGCCTACCGCGACTTGGACACGAGGGTATCATCGTATTTTTGCTGACCACGTGACCCAAGCGCACGAAGGCTGCGATTTTGATTTCCTCCATGGCCATTCTTCAAATCGAGAACCGGATATTTTCTGATGTGGACTTCTGCTATTACCCCTGAGATGATTGCGAATAGTGTGATTGCGGTTCCGCCGCTTGCTCGAGATTCGCATCGCAAGATTTCCGTGTTGGAAAACACCAAGATCATTCGGTCGCTTGAGGCTGGTGGAGTCTCGACGTTGCTCTACGGTGGCAATGCCGTTTTCTATCACATGAGACTTGCGGAGTATGCCGACGCATTGTCAATGCTTGCAAGTGTAGCTGCGCCCAACACGTGGATGGTGCCGTCCGTTGGTCCGACCTTCGGAATCATGATGGATCAAGCGGAGATATTGAAAGACTTCGATTTCCCCACGGTCATGATTTTGCCCCAAAAAGAAATTGCAGATGAAACGGGAATCGCAACGGGCGTTCGGCTATTCGTGGAGCAATATGGCAAACCCATTGTGCTGTATATCAAGCATGACCGCTGGCTCTCGCCAGTGTTGGTCGAGTCTCTCGTCCGCGATGGTCTTGTAAGTTGGATCAAGTACGCTGTGGTTCGCGACAACCCGAGCGTCGATCCGTATTTAAGAGAAATCATGTCGGTCGTTCCGGCCAACATTGTCGTGAGTGGGATCGGCGAGCAACCCGCTATTATTCACCTTCGGGATTTTGGGGTGGGCGGGTTTACGAGTGGTTGCGTTTGCGTGTCCCC
>JANLRK010000272.1:0-4213 GCA_031361585.1 Pirellula sp.
AGCAGGCAAAGAATTTGATATGCCCACGCGAGAAGTTCTGATCGAATCGTTAGAAGTAACCTCGTTTGAATATCCGTTTTTTGAACTAACCATGACGTGTGGAACTGGTACCTACGTGCGATCACTTGGTCGCGACATTGCGCGCAAGCTTGGCTCGGACGCCGTCATGACTAAGCTGGTACGAACGGCGATTGGTCCTTTCCACCTGGACACCAGTTGCGACCTCGACGAATTGACGAGCCGAGAAAGCATTGAAGCTCATTTGTCGGCAGCCCGAGATGGAGTCAACCATTGGCCGCAAACGTTCCCCAGCGACGAGGCACTTCTGCACCTCGAGCAAGGCAAACAGGTGAACGAGTCCGAGCTAAATAGTTCAATGGAGCACTCCGGTGAATTTGCAGCGGCAATTGATTCTGCGGGCCGATTGCGAGCATTGATCAAACGTGTCGCAAAATATTCATGGAGAGCCGACAAATGCTTTTTGATCAAAGAGAATTGACCCTCTTGGTCAGGCAAGTCCTTCGCTATTGTGTCTCCCCACTAGACGTAATTTCGGATCAAATTCGTCTGATCGGTCTGACACGATAGATCAGTCGGATTTATGTCAAGGCGTCATTTAATCAGACCGCGTGCGCGATAAAACTCGCGTGCCGACCTCATGCTCCATAATCGAACGGTCGTGTCTCCACTGCCTGACACCAGTGTCTCCCCATCGGGTCTGAGCGAAAAGAAACCGACCAGACATTTCCAGTGTGCCCGCGGCAAACATGGAGTTGTTGGCCGGAAGACGTATCCCACAGCCGAACCGTTCCATCTTCTCCAGATGATGCAAACATTTCCCCGTCGTCACTGAAGCCCACCCCATAGATGCGTCCGTTATGTCCTAAAAAACGGCGCAAGAAATGACCTGACTCCAAATCGTAGATCTCGACATCATTGCTTTGATCGATCCAGGACACGGCGAAGAACTTCAAGTCGCGACTAAATGCGGCTTCTCGCCCGAGGAATTGTTTGGGCGGCTGAAGATCGAGCAACACTCGACCTGTTTGCGTAACAACTCGGTGGCGGTCTACCGCAACAACGTAGGCGCGCGCTTCGTTCCCATGCATTGCAATAGTAGAAACATAACTCACTGGCCACGGATATTCGAATCGGATAATCTCGCGGTCATCGACGTCTCGTATGCTAGTGCTGCGATCATTTGAGTACTGAGCGTAAAGGCCATCAGGCGACGATACTGCGTGAGCCAAATGTTGGGGCGACAGCTCCTGTTGATGCTGGCTGATATCCAGACGACTGGTCAGGTGTCTCCATTCCCAACCTCGCAATTGCGGCGGAGTTGCGTCCAACTGAGCTTTGGCTGCACTGACGTCATAACTCTCGAGCGCTGAGTTGGCTACCGAAAGTCGAGCAATGTAAGCCGCCATAAGGGCTGCGGCCTTTTCTTTGTTTGCTGAAACCGAATATTGCCAGGCTTGAAATGAAAACCAGGTCGTCCCAATCAAACCAAGTATCAAAGCTCCGATGATTGCGACCGTGCTTTGATTGCGACGACTAAACTTCCTTAATCGGTAAATGGTGGATGGGGGCCGAGCATAAATGCTTTGATGCGCTAGGTGACGCTGAATATCATCGCGCAATGCGCCTGGTGATGGATAGCGTCGCGATCTTTCTTTTTCTATCGACTTGGCAACAATTGTTTCGATGTCACCTCGCAAGTGTTTATCCAGTGATCCAAGCTTGGGTGGGTCAAACTCACGAATCGTCCGAGCCGCTTCAGGGAGAGGCAAATGATTGACTCGTATGGGCGTGCGCCTGAGAGCAATTCATATAGCACCAAGCCCAAAGCATAGACGTCCGTTCTCGAGTCGATCTCGGATGCCTTCGCTGATACTTGTTCAGGGCTCATGTCGGCCAAAGTACCCAGCAATTGACCTGTTTCCGTCTGTGTCGATGAGGAATAAAGCTCAGCGTTATTCGTTCTCGCGATCCCGAAATCCAAAATCTTGCATTGTCCTGATTGATCAACCAAGATATTGCTCGGTTTGAGATCGCGGTGGATCACGCGAAGCTCATGCGCATGCTGGACTGCTTCACAAACGGCTGCCATCAGTTGCAGTCGTTCGGACACTGACAAATGGCGACTGTTGGCGTATTCATCGATCGGTTGACCACGGATCAGTTCCATCGCAAAAAAAGGGAGTCCCTGATCATCCACCCCCGCATCATAAATCTGTGCGACCCCTTTGTGTCGCAATTGGCCGAGAATTTGAGACTCTTTGAAGAAGCGTCGTTGCATGTCCGGCGAAACGTAACCACGCCGCAATACTTTCACTGCGACAGATCGGCGGGGTTGGTCCTGCTCGGCCTCATAAACGTTGCCCATCGCGCCGGAGCCCAAGCAACCCCCGAACGCGATATCTTCCGATTCGGTCTGGCAAGTTTCGCGTGGGTTCGGATTTTTCGTGCTGTTCAGACCGAACCAAAGGACTTTTTAGAAAGTTTTCGTCTTGTTTTTCTTCCTGACTTACATATCGCAACAAACTCTCGACTTCTTGACGCAATGTGTCATCGGAATGGCATTCGCGATCGAGCAGCTCTTTTCGTTGGTCTTCAGTCAACTCCACGGCGCGATCGAACAAATCCCATACTCGTTCCCGCCAATCATCCGCCATTCAAACCATTCTCCGTGCTAGTGCAAAGCAATATTCCTACCCAACAATGTTACTGCTCAACAATCAGTGCCTGTCGACACCGAACAAGTCTGATATTTCCAGCAATTCATCTGGCTGAGCAAGAGGGGAAAGCATCTCACCGGGCCGGACAATCCAGTTCAGACGATAATTCCCATGGCCATCCGGTTCTCGCATCACATGAATACAACAATTACAAACATCAACAACCCAATACTCTTGGATTGCAGCTTCGGCATATATCGCAGACTTAGTCGATAAGTCGCTCTCCAGGCTGGTGCAAGTCATTGCGTTTTGGATTTCCTCGGAATTCGATTCCCGCACGCCCACCAACTCAATCAGACATTAAGACAGTCGCAATAGGCGGGTTTAGTAATGGGACTATTTCAACGACGCAGCAAAACAACGGTACCCGTGAAGAGAAAACGAGATCGTTTGCGTCGATTTCTCATCGAAAACCTGGAAAACAGACTGCTCCTCGCGTCCGATTTCGTCTACGACCGAAGCGCATTCCTAATCGGATTCCATGCCAAGCTTACCAACACGCCAACGGAAATCCGGTTGGTGGATACAAACACAAATGTGGTTTTACACACGCTTGCTCGGGCTGACTTTACAGGCAACGTCAACATCGTCGGCTCACAAGCCAATGATACGCTCGTGCTGGATGGTCCAGCTCAGCCTTTTCAAAAATTCTCCTTTGAAGGAAAAAATGGCGACGACCGCGTCACGCTTTTAGGCAGCATCGTTTCTCCAGGGTTCGATGTCTTGCTCGATGCGGAAACCATTACGGTGGGTGCTTCTCAAGAAATTCGCACGTTCAAACCCGGGTCTCCTTCAGGCTCAATCATCCTGCGAGGGGTCAACATCGAATTGCAGCAATCTGCGTCGCTGCGGGCTGGCCTCATAACCAATCAAGCAGGCGATGTGACGATCGCAGCCTCGAACGCCCCCACGGCTGGCGTGTCCGTCTTTGGCGATTTGCTTTCGCCCGTGCTTGTTACGAATAACCTTGCGAGCATCAAGCTGAACTCGGCAACCATCCAAGGTGCCAACGTTTCCATCACGGCGAACTCTGCTACTCAAACGCGTTGGGACGACAGGGTCGACAACGCGACGATTGGTAAGAAGGACAACCGAGTGTAACCCAAGTGGTCCAAACCCGGACTAAACCTGTACTCCCCAATGACAAACGGATGGAGCAACTCTCAACGCTCAACTATGCAATGATGTCATGAACGACGTTGCCATGAACGTCGGTGAGGCGGAAGTCGCGACCGGCGTAACGATGCGTCAGCTTGGTGTGATCGAATCCTAACAAGTGCAAAATGGTCGCATGGAGATCGTGCACATGAACCTTGTTCTCCACTGCCTGGAATCCAAACTCGTCGGTCGCGCCATGAATGTGCCCACCCTTAACCCCTCCGCCTGCCAACCACATGGTGAATCCATAGTGATTGTGGTCCCGACCGCTAGTGGTTCCCGCATTGGCACCAGGTTTAGGAAGCTCCACTGTTGGC
>JANLRK010000312.1:0-2724 GCA_031361585.1 Pirellula sp.
CTAAAACCAAACTGAATGTTGGCGATCGTATCAACTTGACTTTTAGGCAGATCGTGAAGCCACAATGAATCTCTCGGTTGACGTGATCTCAGACGTGATTTGCCCATGGTGCTATATCGGGAAGCGACGACTGGAGAAAGCCATCTTCGCCTACGGCCAGCCTGTGAAGGTAAACTGGCATCCGTTCCAACTAAATCCAACGATGCCGAAAGAAGGCATTGGCCGAAGGGAATATCGGATCGGGAAATTCGGAAGTTGGGAACGCTCTATGGAACTCGATGCCAACATTGTTACAGTTGGCAAGCAAGAAGGCATTCAATTTGACTTTGACCGGATGGAGCGGACACCGAATACCCTCGATGCCCATCGGCTCATCTGGTTGTCGCACAAGCATGGTATCCAAGATGCAGTCGTGGAGGCTTTGTTCCAAGCGTACTTCGTCAAAGGCCGAGACATAAGCAATCCGAAGACGTTGATTGATGTGGTTGCCGAAGCTGGGCTGGATCGCGGAATGGCCGCTGCCGTTCTAAATGGCAATGCGGGAATGGGAGCGTTGAAGGAAGCACGTGAACTGTCAGGTCGGTACCGGGTTGAAAGTGTCCCGTTCTTTATCATCAACAGCAAGATTACGTTGTCTGGCGCACAGATGCCCGATGTTTTTGTCGCTGCGTTCGATCAAGCCAGTGATTCAACGTAGATGGAATCGGGTTCGTGACTATGCCTCGTGTTAGTGCTGGATTGCTGATGTATCGTATTCAGGATGCAGATCAAATGCTTGTTGTGTTTTTGGAATCGAATGTTGAGTTCGATGACTTGGAACCTACCAATCCGACTCGCATCTTCACAAAGGACGTACGCGAAATCCGAGCCTTTCCCCAAATTCTCCATCATCTTGTCAAAGGCAGGACGTTCCTCGCCGATGCTTCCAGACTTCCCCACGTCCGAGTATTCGCGGATGATTTCGATGCTATTTTCGGCTGCCCACGCTCGTACGTTAGCTTGCTGTAGGGAAATGGAATGCGCCGTTTGATGTTCTGATGAACTGCGGTATTACGCAATGGCATGCTTCTTAATGTGTGCATCGGCGACGTCAATAGCGTTTGGTTCCGACGGTTTAATCTTTTGCTTCCCTATTTTACTCTGACCTAAATGAAGGCTGGTCGTCGCCTTCACAGTTAACTCGTGTGAGAAGGAAGCTCAAGCGATAGAGCGGAAAATTGAGAGAAGATCGCCGAGGCAAGAAAATCTGGTTGAACTGGGGCAAATTTGTGAGTGTGCAGTTACACTAGGTCCAGTTAAGCTTCCTATTTCTGAGTCCACGCCCTATGTCCGACGTCACCCGTATACTATCGCAAATCGAATCGGGCGATCCGACAGCCGCTGAGCAATTACTCCCGTTGGTTTATGAGGAATTGCGGAAGCTAGCTGCTGTCCGATTGGCTCAAGAGAAGCCAGGGCAGACGCTGCAGGCTACAGCGCTGGTGCATGACGCTTATATCCGGCTCGTGAATGTCGAGAAGACTCATGATTGGGATTCACGAGGGCATTTCTTTGCTTGCGCTGCAGAAGCGATGCGGCAGATACTTGTCGAAAACGCCAGGCGCAAACTTCGAGTTCGACATGGGGGCTAACGGCAACGCGTCGAGCTTGATGACAACGATCTGGCAACCAATCTCCCGCCGGATGATCTCTTGCTTTTGAACGACGCTATCGATGCGTTAGCCGCGCATGATCCGGCTGCGTCTGCACTTGTCAAGCTCCGCTATTTCGCTGGCCTTTCGGTTGAGGACGCAGCTGATTCGTTGAAGATTCCCCGTACAACCGCGTACCGACACTGGACATACGCCAGAGCTTGGCTGATTTCTCAATTGCAGGCAGGGAAGTAAAGTCCGATTGCGGACTGGAACCAGGGGAAATGTGACGGCGTTCTCCGAGATTAAACAAAATTGCAATTCTTTTTTCTTTTTTGGGATTTCGGACTACGCAATATCGCATTGCTAGTTGAAGACGTTTGTAAACGAAAGCTGAATGATGAAAATTGACTTTGCCAAAGCCAGGAACATCTTCCTGGAAGCCACCGAAAAGCTTGATAAACATCACGCGAACGCATTCCTCGACGTGGCCTGCGGTAACGATTCAAACTTGCGACAACACGTCAATCAACTGTTGGAAGCCCACCAGATGACAGGCGGCTTTCTGGAACAGGGAGCAATTTTAGGAAATCACTCGATTCAGCCAGTCATCACCGAACACCTCGGCACACTCATCGGTCCGTACAAACTAATCGAACAGATCGGCGATGGCGGAATGGGTGTGGTTTATATGGCTGCTCAAAAAGAGCCAGTCCGTCGCATGGTCGCCTTGAAAGTCATCAAGGCAGGTATGGACACTCAGCAAGTCGTGACCCGGTTCGAAGCCGAACGACAAGCGTTGGCCATGATGGATCACCCCAACATTTCCAAGGTTTTGGATGCGGGTAGCACCGACACGGGCCGTCCGTATTTCGCCATGGAACTCGTTAAAGGGGCTCCCATCACTGAGTTCTGCGACAACCACAAGCTCGACACCAAGCATCGATTGCAGCTGTTCATTACCGTCTGCCAAGCCGTTCAGCACGCACATCAAAAAGGCCTTATCCACCGCGACATCAAGCCTAGCAATGTCATGGTCGAAATGCATGATGTGAGGCCTGTTCCAAAGATTATCGACTTCGGTGTCGCCAAG
>JANLRK010000315.1:0-14794 GCA_031361585.1 Pirellula sp.
CAAATTGCCATCGCACCCTTTGCGATCGTTTATCGGTTTCTTCCGGGTGATTATTTATTCGGCCTCGGCGCATGCAACTGTATTGCAGCGATAATGGTAACCATCATGTATGGGCCTGTTCTTGCCACTGTTCAGGAGTTGAGCCCCATTCGGCTCAGGGCTACGACCATCGCCCTGCTCATGATAGGCTTAAATATTTTTGGCGCATCATTGGGTTCGGTCATCGCAGCATGGCTGACGGGATACTTGAGCAGCTTTACATGGGGTATCCTGATCACCGCCCAAGCTGGCCTACTTTCGATTCCACTTTTTTTACTTGCCTATCGTCGCTATGAGACCGATTTGGCCAGACTCGCTAATTTGTAACCTGCCATTGAAACCTGGAGAAAGAACCAATGAGAGAAGCTGTCGTCGTCGCCAGTTCCCGTACACCGTTAGCCAAGTCGTTCCGAGGCTCGTTGAATATGACTCGGCCTGACGATCAAGCAGCCCACTGCATTAAGGACGTGCTGCGAAAAGCGCCGCAGCTCGATCCTGCTGAAATCGAGGATGTGGTGATGGGATGCGCCGATCCAAACGGTCCGCAAGGGATGAACGTGGCTCGGGTCGCCGCCATTCGCGCTGGATTACCGACCAGCGTTGCAGGCATCACATTGAATCGCTTTTGCTCGTCTGGCCTACAAGCGATTGCTATGGCGGCTCACGAAATCGTCCACGAAGGGGCCAACGCGTGTATCGGTGGTGGCGTTGAGAGCATCACGGCCATGTACAATTTGCAAATCGATCCCAAGAAGTCGATCAATCCTTGGGTCCTTGAGCACAAGCCAGGGATCTATATGGTGATGGGGGACACTGCAGAAATAGTGGCTAAGCGATACAAGATAAGTCGAGAAGTTCAGGACCAATACGCCTTGTCCAGCCAGTTGCGAACGGCGAAGGCTCAACAAGCTGGCTACATCGCCGAAGAACTCGCTCCGATGCAAGTTACCCGGGCCCTTTTGGACAAGAAGACGGGCGCGATCGCTGGCCAAGAGGAGTATATGCTTGAACGCGACGAGTGCAATCGCGCGGATACCACACTCGAAGGTCTTGCCGCGCTCAAGCCCTATTTCGACCCGAATAGCGGACAGGGGAGTGTGACTGCTGGGAACGCGTCGCAAATGTCCGATGGGGCATCGGCGACATTGCTTATGGAACGTGCGCGGGCCGATGCGCTTGGAATCAAAGCCAAAGTCGCCTTTCGCGGCTTTGCTGTAGCGGGATGCGAACCGGATGAAATGGGTATCGGCCCAATCTATGCTGTCCCCAAGTTGCTAAAGCGGCATGGTCTGAAGGTATCGGACATCGATCTTTGGGAATTGAACGAAGCGTTTGCAGTGCAAGTCGTCTATTGCCGCGATTGGCTCGCGATCGATCCAGACAAACTTAATGTAAATGGAGGTTCCATTGCGATCGGCCATCCGTTCGGTATGACTGGATCGCGTTTGGTCGGTACGCTTGCCAACGAAATGATTCGTCGAAAGAGTCGTTACGGAGTCGTATGCATGTGCATTGGGGGTGGGCAAGGGGCGGCAGGCTTATTCGAACGATGCGACTGAAATAGAATATTGCAAATACGAAATCGAAAATCATTGAAAACGAAATCGAAAAAGGGACAAGACTTGTGAGTGAACTAGTAAACTTAACTCGCGATGGTGACATCGCAGTCATCACCGTAAACAATCCCCCGGTGAATGCCCTCAGCCCTGGCGTGCCGGAAGGAATCCAAGCTGCGCTCCTAGAGTGTTGCGCAGACGCGTCGGTCAAAGCGATTGTATTGATCGGTGGCGGTCGAACCTTTATCGCGGGTGCGGACATCAAGCAGTTTGCCAAACTAGCAACCGGTGCAAAAGACATTGACGCTGGAATGCGTTCGATGTTTCCAGCCCTCGATGATTGTACCAAGCCTGTCATCGCTGCCATCCATGGGACGGCTCTAGGGGGCGGATTAGAAACGGCGCTATGTTGCAACTACCGGGTGGCGATTCCCTCGGCGGTGGTAGGACAACCCGAAGTGAAATTGGGGCTGATCCCTGGAGCTGGCGCGACACAACGATTGCCTCGACTGGTCGGCTCGGTCAAGGCAGCCGAGATGTGCGCTTTGGGCGATCCCATTTCGGCTCTTGAGGCCCAGAAGTCTGGGATTTTGGATCGGGTCATCGAGGGCGATCTGTTGGCCGGCGCGATGGCTTTTGCTCGCGAAATCGTTTCGCAAACGGGCTCGCCTCGCAGAGCAAGTGATCTTTCCATTCCCGCGTGCGATCCGAATGCTTTGGCCTTGGTACGAGCGACCGTAGCAAAACGAACGCGTGGCCTCATCGCTCCGCTCAAAGCCATCGACGCCGTCGAAGCGGCTTCATTGCCATTTGCGGAAGGCATGCAAAAAGAAGCCGAAATCTTTAGGGAGTGTCTGGTCTCCGACCAATCCAAGTCACTCATCCATGTCTTCTTTGGCGAACGCGAAGTCAACAAGATTCCTGGGATAGGAAAAGAAACACAGACACTTCCGATCCGTCAGGCCGCGGTTGTTGGTGCTGGCACAATGGGGGGCGGTATCGCCATGAACTACGCGAATGCCGGCATCCCTGTGATACTCAAAGAGACCACGCAGGAAGCTCTCGACCGCGGGCTGGCCATCATTAGCCAGAACTATGCTGCCACCGTACAAAAAGGCCGATTGACGGCCGCTCAAATGGAGCAGCGGATGGCCTTGATTCAGCCTACCTTGAACTACGACCGTTTCGCCGAAGCGGACATCGTGGTCGAAGCTGTCTTCGAGGGAATGGAGTTGAAGAAGCAGGTCTTTGCGGAACTCGAAAAGGTCACACGGCCCGATGCAATTCTCGCATCGAATACCTCCACGCTCGATATCGACGCTATTGCCGCTGCGACGAGCCGCCCGCAACAAGTCATCGGCCACCATTTCTTTAGCCCAGCCAACGTCATGCGGCTTTTAGAAATCGTTCGTGGGAAAGAGACCAGTCCTTCTGTTATTGCGACTTCGATGGGCTTGTCCAAAACGCTTGGCAAAGTCGGCGTACTGGTTGGCAACTGTCATGGCTTTGTTGGCAACCGAATGTTCGACCCCTATCTGAGGCAAGCACAATTCTTGGTCGAGGAGGGAGCACGCGTCGAAGAGGTTGATGCAGCGATGGTTGAGTTCGGCATGGCTTTAGGGCCGTTGGCGGTAGCCGACCTTGCCGGCTTGGATGTCGGATGGCGGATCAAGAATGGTATTCGGCATCTGATCCCCAAGGATCTTCGGCAACCCTTGATCGCGGATCGTCTCTACGAGATGGGTCGTTATGGACAGAAAACGAAAGCGGGTTGGTATCGTTATCCAGAGGGCAGTCGCGTACCGATGCCCGATCCCGAAGTGCAGCAACTGGTGGAAGAGAGCGCTCGAAAAGCCGGCATCGTACAACGCACCATTTCGGCGAGCGAGATTGTCGAGCGCATCGTCTACGCCTTGATCAACGAAGGGGCTAAGATTCTCTCGGAGGGAATTGCGATGCGGGCTGTCGATATCGACGTCATCTACATCTATGGATATGGTTTCCCAGCCTATCGTGGTGGTCCGATGTGGTACGCTGACACCATTGGAATCAAGAGCGTCTACGAACGGGTATGCGAGTTTGAGCGGCAGCATGGACCGGAATGGTCTCCTGCACCACTGTTAGCAAGCCTCGTAGAAACGGGTAAAAAATTCGCCGACGTCGACAGGGAGCATGCGTCCGCAACATGAGCTCAACAATTCATGACATACAGCAACTGCCTCTAACGCATCAAGCGACCATTCCCGAGGATTACTTGGATTCGATGGGGCACATGAATGTCATGTGGTATACCCATTTATTCGCCCACGCGATGGGTGGAATATTCAAGCGGATCGGAATGGATCGCGACTACTTCGTGAGTAACCAATCGGGGTCGTTTGCCCTCAAACAGTATGTAAACTATTTAGTGGAAGTGCGATTTGGCGAGCAGATTTCCATTCACACGCGATTGCTTGGCCGTTCCCCTAAACGAATTCATTTGATGCATTTCATGATTAAAGATAGCGGTGATTGCGTGGCATCGACATCGGAAGTTCTGCTGACGCATATCGATATGCGAATCCGTCGAAGCTCTCCCTTTTTCCCCGAAGTCTCCGAGAAGATCGATCGACTGTTGGCAGAGCATATGTCTCTCATTTGGTCCGCTCCGCTTGCCGGTCCGATTCAACCTTGAGGTTATACATGCCGTTCGCCTTGTTTAGCTTGCAAGCAGAACAATCCAGCAGGACAAGCCTGCGGTATTTCTGAATCCCACCGGCTTGCATTGATGCGAAAGTGAGACGGCCTCCACGGCCCAGGGGGCCATGCTACTTTGAAACATAACTTCGGATTTCCAATGTCCCCATGCGGAAGGGTTCTCGGGATGATACAATTCGACGTTACAATTAGCCCAGTTTCTCTGAATTGCTCCCTTTAGAAAGTACGGCATGACTACAGACGGATCAGCCCAAGCGGATTTGGATCGATTGCAACGCGCTCGGGAGCAGATTCTCGGCCAACTGTCCAAAACCATCGTCGGGCAACTGGATGTGGTCGAACAGCTGCTAATCAGCGTCTTTGCCAGAGGCCACTGCTTGCTGGAAGGGGTACCCGGCCTAGCGAAAACACTCATGATCAGTTCGCTAGCCAAAACACTCAATCTGTCGTTCAGCCGCATCCAGTTCACGCCTGACTTGATGCCCGCTGACATAACGGGAACGGAAATCATCGAGGAGAACCGATCAACCGGCAGTCGCGAACGGCGTTTCATGGAAGGCCCACTTTTTGCCAATGTGATCTTGGCTGACGAAATCAATCGAACGCCCCCCAAAACGCAAGCCGCATTGCTCGAAGCCATGCAGGAACGGCAAATCACCATTGGCCGAGTGCGCCACACTTTAGCCGACCCTTTTTTCGTCTTGGCGACGCAGAATCCCATCGAACAGGAGGGCACTTATCCATTGCCAGAAGCTCAGCAAGACCGATTCATGTTCAAGGTGCATGTGACGTATCCGAGTTTTGCGGATGAATTCGAAGTGGCCCGTAGAACCACCGGCAAAAGCTCGACCGAAATCGAACCCGTACTCAGCGGGGCCGAGATACTCAGTTTGCAAGAGTTCATTCGGGGCATCGAAGTTTCTGAAAATGTGATTCGATATGCGCTCGCGATCGTTCGACAAACGCGAGTTGGCCAAGAAGGCATTCCGGACTTCGTACGTGATCAAGTCGCTTGGGGGGCTGGACCTCGAGCCGTGCAGTTTTTGATCCTTGGGGCAAAAGCCCGAGCGGCCTTGTCGGGCCGGTCGCACGTCGACCCCACCGACGTCCAGTTTTGTGCCAAGCCGGTGTTGCGGCATCGGATGGTGGTCAACTTCGCTGCCGAAAGCGATGGCATAACCAGCGATGCTGTCATCGATCGAATCATTTCCAATACTCCGACTGCCCAGGACGAATTGCTACGCGATGCCCGATTCCAAAGAATACTTGCATCCTGAAGCCATTCGACGCATTGCGTCGATGGAGCTTCGGGCGCGCAATATCGTTGAGGGCTTTTTGTCGGGCATGCATCGGAGCCCTTACTTCGGCCAGTCGGTCGAGTTTGTGCAGCACCGCCAATATGTTCCTGGCGACGATTTGCGGCACATCGATTGGAAAGTCTGGGGACGCCAAGATCGGCTTTACATCAAGCAATACGAGGAGGATACAAGTCTCCGGTGCACCCTATTGTTAGATGGATCCGCGAGCATGTCCTACGGTCGAGGATCGCTCAATAAATTTGACTATGCGGCCACCATCTGTGCGTGCCTTGCGTACCTCACTCTTCGCCAACAAGACGCTGTGGGCCTGACGGTATTTGATCAAAAGATCCAGTCACGGCTTCCATGGAGGTCGAGCCGTTCACATTTGCAAAGCATCTTTCGATCGCTGCAGCAAACGACTCCAAAAGACAAAACAAATTTGACCAAAGTCTTTCGTGAGATCAACGAGACGTATCCTAAACGCTCCTTAATGGTCATCGCATCCGACTTCTTAGGAAGCGAAGCGGAAACGCTCAAAGGTCTCTCTGCGCTCAAGCGATCTGGGCACGACATCTTAGTCTTTCATATCATGGACGACGATGAACTGGACTTCCCATTCAATGATCCAACTCGCTTCGAAGGGATGGAAACACCTGACGCACTTACATGCAACCCGCGGGCATTGCGCGAGGGCTACCTGGAATCGTTGCAACGTTTTCTGGATCGTGTAAGGCATGCTTGTGCTAGTTACCAAATCGACTACCAGCTAATCCGCACCAGTCGGCACATGGACGCAGCGCTGACGGCCTACCTGACGTCGCGAATGGCCCATATGAGGAAGAAGTAAACGAACATGCAATTCGTATTTCAACCACTTGCCTGGGGCTTCCTGTTGGTATTGCTGCCACTGTTGATCCATTTGATCAACTTGGTTCGCCAACGACGAACGCAATGGGCAGCCATGGAATTCCTGATGGAAAGCTATCGGAAACTCCGTCGTTGGGTCTGGCTGAAACAAGCGCTTCTCATCGCGTCGCGGATGCTGGCGGTGGCTATCGCCGTGGCTATGCTCGCGCAATGGGTAAGTGGTTCGCGCTGGCTGGCGATGATCAGTCAATCGACAACACACCACTATGTCATTCTCGATGACTCTGCCTCGATGAGCGATACATCGTCCAAGGGGACTGCTTACCAATCGGCCCTAAGTGCCGTGCAGTCGATTGCAACCAATGCGAATACCCAGGATGGCTCTCATTTGTTGACCGTGATTCGGGCTTCGCGAGCTTCACTTGCATCCGCAAAGAGCAAGGGCGGTAAACCTAGCTCACCGGACGTGGACGCGTCAAAAACCGCCATCGCCCCTCAAGCCGATACGATCGCCGAGCTGCTATCGCGTACCATCCCCGCTGACCCGACAAGCTTGTTGAGCAAGATAAATTCCACGACACCGAGTTCCCTCGATTCTGGCTTGGGCGATTCCATCGAGTTGATTTCGCCATTGCTGCAACAGGCCACTTCGGAAAAAGCCATCGTCTACTTGATGAGCGACTTTCGAACCAAGGACTGGAGCAATCCAGCTCTTCTTAAACAACAATTGCAATCTATACCCAATGCAAGTGTAGAGCTTCAGTTGATCGACTGCGTGCCAGAACGTCACGAAAACCTTACGCTCGTTTCCGTGTTGCCACAGCAAGAGGTTCTGGCAGCCGGGGTTCCAGCGATGATCAATATCGCGGTTCGAAACAATGGTATCGCGCCGGTTAGAAATGTAACGGTGCGAGTTAACTCCGTCGACTATGGCAGTCGCCAATTGGAGCCGATGCCCACTGCCCCTTTCTCTGGTTTGTTGACTGAATTGCCGCCGGTGCTAATCGATCGCATTGAGCCAGGCGAATTGATCACTCGGCATGTTCAAGTTCTTTTCCCGAAAAGCGGTTCTCACGTTGTCGAAGCAATATTGCCGCCGGACTCATTGAATGCCGACAATAGCGCCCGTTGTATACTGGATTTGCAAGATGGATTACGCGTCCTGTTGATTGACGGAGACTCGGCGGGCAAGCATTCTTTCTTTTTTGAATCTGCACTGAATCCCGGCGGCAATGCCAAGACCGGGCTGGTGATGTCCCGCGAAGGAGCCGAGTTTTTGAGAGACTCCGACTTGGCAGCGATTCAATATTATGCTTGCATCATTATGCAAGCCGTCCCTTCGCTCGATCCTCGTGCACTTGAGAACTTGCACAAGTATGTTTCGCAGGGAGGCGGGTTAGCGGTCTTTTTTGGCGAACAAATGTCGATGGCCGACTATTTGCGTTACAACTTGATTTGGACCAAGCCGATTGCGGCGGCTGAGAATACAACACCGTTGGTACCATTCACCATCAAGGGGCCGGTCGATCTAGCGCAGGTGGCCGGCGACACCAAGCCGGATTTGATTGCGGACAATCACCCGATTTTCGAGCCTTTTTTTGGATTGAGCAATTCCCCGTTTAGTCGAGTACGCATTCGGCGATACTTGGAACTCGACAAGGAATTGGGGGAAGCACCGGGCAACGGCAAGAACATCGGGTCGCGTTGGAAACAAGTGGCAACTTTACGCAATGGTCAGCCACTCATCTTGGACCATTCCATCGGCCAGGGGCGTGTGCTTTTCGGGCTAACTGCTTTCGATCGACAGTGGACGGATTGGGCACAAGATCCAACGTTTGTGGTGGCTGCACTCAAAATGGTGGGCTATCTGTCTTCATTTCGGGCGCCTGATGCAGCTCGTTTTGCTGGAACGCCCATGCGATGGGATTTTTCTTCGCAGGAAATGCTTCCTGAAGTTCAAGTGTTATGTCCACCGCCAAGTGGGATCGGGGCCAAGGCGCTGCTGAGTCTCAACGCGTCGCCAGCAGGCGAAACCGCTTTTCAAGCTTCCCTAAATGCACAAGCCAATCAAGATACCGATGAATCCATTCGAGCGATCATGTCAGCCGGGAATTTTGAGTGGTGGGGGACCTCGATTCAAGGTGAACGCATCGTCAAGAACATGGCCCGCAACGTACCGCCTGTCGAAGGCGAGACAGAAAAGATCGCGCTCATCGATTTGAACCGCACTTTGAACGGAGTTAAGTTCACGTACAAATCGTCCGAGTCGCTTGGCGCGAATACGGCCCTAGCAGGCTTCGCCAATCGAAACATGCTTTTGATGGCACTGCTCCTAGCGCTGCTGCTGTTCGAGCAATGGCTCGCCTGGAGCGCATCGTACCATTTGCCTGTTAGGAGGTAACCGGTAAGCGTTGACGTATAAGCCAACTTCCAACTTCCAACTTCCAACTTCCAACTTCCAACTTCCAACTTCCAACTTCACCCCCATGCCCTTTTTTTCGATCGATACCTTTCAATGCTTTGCACAAGAAGACATGCGAGTCTTCTATCAGTGGATGCGCATTGAGCAGATGGATCAGTGGCTTCACTGGTTTGTTCTAGCGTGTTGCTTGATCGGGTTGGTGTCGTATGTTGTCTATTGGTACCGCAAGGATTGGGTGGAATTGCCTAAGAGTATTGGTTGGACTCTATTGTCGCTCCGCTTGATTGCTCTGCTTGGGATACTTATCTTCTTTTTCGACTTGCAGAAGAGGACGGAGCAACGAGTTACCCGATCGTCGCGGCTCGCAGTACTTGTGGATACAAGTTTGAGCATGTCGATGCCGCAAGAAGACGATACTGGGAAAGTGTCTTTGAGTTCCGCGAGTCGGATTTCGGCGGTGCAACAGACGTTTGCGCAATCGCCTTTGCTTAAGCAGCTGCAACAACGCCACGATGTTAGCGTTTATCGTTTCGATCAGAGTGCGAGGCCCAGCGCGGTGGCTTCGTTTGCAAAACCCAAACAGGCAAAAACAGAAACCGAGTCGGTTGAAGCGAGAGTGGAGCTTTGGCGTTGGCTTAGTCGACTTGCGTTGGCTGGTACGGTGCTCACGATCGTTGGAGCTTTGGCGGGTGGCACGTCATTGATTGCACGTGTGTACGGTGATCTACGTCCTTTGTGGCCTTATGTTTTGGTTGCATCCGTAGTCGGAGTGATTTCGGGGTTTGTCATGATGTCGACGGCCATACTTCGAGCGGACCAAATTCCGTGGCGGAACCTATGGAGCTTTTCTCCACCGGAATCGGCCGCAGGTTCGTTGCAGAACACCCTGAGCGAAAAAAGCGAAGCGAGTTTGCCAACGGATCCGAACGCAGTCATCTGGGAAACGCAGTTGGCAGCGACGGGATCGGAATCGCGATTGGGTGATGCCGTCAACAGCATTTTGGAGCAGGAACGCGGCTCACCTTTGGCCGGAATTGTTGTGATTTCCGATGGACGAAACAACGCGGGTATCGATCCGCTAATGACCATTTCGGAAGCGACGCTTCAGGGCGTTCCGATTCATACTGTTGGGATGGGTTCGGCCAGGAATCCGCTTAACGTTCGCACCGTTGATATCGAAGCACCCAAGCGAGTTTTCCCAGGCGATCGATTTCGACTCACTGCGCTCTTGCAGGCGTCAGGCTTGGAGGGAAAACAGATTACCGTGCAACTGCGGCGTCGCTCCGGTGCTCAGAAAAATGCTGGAATGGCAATCGAAGAGGAAAGGACGATCACTCTGGAATCGGACGATACGATGTCAAGCTTAGCGTTTGACATTATGCCACGCGAAATTGGATCTTGGATCTACGAGGTCAAGGCCTTGCCGCCCGAACAAGATTCCAATCCGATGGACAACGCCCTTGAGAGCGAAGTCCGCGTCGTCGAACCGAAGTCGACCGTGCTGATTATTGCTGGCGGTCCAACTCGGGAGTATCAATTTGTTCGGAACTTGCTCTTCCGAGATCCAACGGTGCAGTCGCATGTGTTACTTCAGACAAGTGGTAAGGGGGTTTCGCAAGAAGCGAAAAAACTTCTGACGGAGTTCCCCAAGACTCGCTTGGAGATGAGTCAATACGATTGTGTGATTGGTTTTGATGCCGACTGGACCGCGCTCAAAACGGATCAGGTGGAGATTTTGGAAAAATGGATCAGCGAACAAGCTGGTGGGTTAGTGATTGTCGCCGGCCCTGTTTCGACGCCGAAATGGGCTGGCAGTCAAGGAAACGGAAATCGCACGGCAGAAATTATGCGAAATCTATCTCCGCTCGTGGTCAATTCGCGTGGCCCTCTATTGGCTTCGATAGGACGCTTCGACGCTGAGACGGCTTGGCCATTGGAATTTGCGAGCGAAGCCTGGCAAGCGGACTTTGTCGAGGTTGCTAAAACCATTGAGGATAGTCGCAAAGTTTGGGATCGATTCCGTGGCGTGTACAACTACTTTGAATGCTATGAACCAAAGCCTGGCGCAACTCCGATAGCTTATTTTTCGGATCCAACGACGATGAAGAGTGGGAAGAAGCCAATTTACCTGGCGACACAGTTCTATGGAGCTGGGCGTGTTGCATTCCAAGGGAGCGGCGAGTTTTGGCGTTTGCGCGATGTCGGCGAAGGATTCTTTGATACGTATTACACTAAGTTCGTGAGATGGGCAGGCCAGGGAAGATTGATGAGGGATTCGGACCGAGGCATCTTGTTATTGGATAAGCAACAAGCGATTGTTGGAGAGCAAGTCATGGTGCGAGCAGTTTTGAGAGACGCCCAATTTCAACCGACTGTTATGCCAGATGTGAAAGCAAAGCTCCTTGAGCCCTCGGGCCGTAGCACGCCACTAGTATTAACACCGATCCCAGACCCTTCTCAGCCTGGCGTTTACTTGGGCCAATTCTTTACGAAAGCCACGGGCACCTATGAAGTCCAATTGCCGGTCGGTGGATTGGCAGATCAACAATTGTTGACCCAGCAAGTGACCGTGCGAGTGCCGGCGTTGGAGATTCAGAGACCGCAACGTAATGATCCGTTGCTAGGTGAATTAGCAAGTCGGACAGGCGGGAAGTATTGGGTCGGCATGGATTCTCTTTTGACAGGCCAGATGCCACAATCGATCGATTCCCGCGACCAGACCAACTATTTGCCCGGGTCTCCCGACCGCGAATTCCAACAGCGGCTAATGGGGATTTTGATGGCACTCATTGTTGGGTGTTTGTCCATGGAGTGGCTGATCCGACGGCTGAGCAGGCTGGCATAGCACGAAGCGCAAGAGCGCAAGCTAGTGATTCATTTCTGCACAATGTTGGAAGGTTGAGCGCCGGGGTCTAGTTGCGGGTGATGGAAACGCAGCGGAAATGGAAACGGCAAACCGGCGGCTAGCGCCTTGCCGCTCACAACAAGCCAATACTCAGATGCGATTAGGCGGCATCTTTTTGCTGTCGCTGAATTCTTGTCACATGGAGCAAGTACAGATGTTCAGCTGTTTCTCCGCCGTCTGTCGTTACGTAGATCCAATGTTTCATCAGCAAAGCGTTTTCTGGGTGCTTAACCGTGATGTGGGTTCCGTCGCTCATCACGATGGTAAATGGTACGAACGGTTTCGCGGACAACATTTTTTTCAATTCTTCTTGCATGGATTGCGATCCTTATGCTTCATTTGCCTTAATTGGTTTTAAGGTCTCCCAGGTTCTTCTATTGTAGATTACCAGGATTGTCAACAAAAATTAGAAATTGGAGTAATACTTGGTAACCTAGGGCCGGCGAATCCTCAAGTATCATTGAATCCGTCTTCACGTAGGTTCAGCTGTCCTCAGCCGAACGAAACGGCGTTTCCATCGTTTCAAGATTTGATATGCACAGGTGCATCCATGGCATTAGAAACTTCGCAGAAGCTCTGTCCGAAGTGCTCATCCGTTATTTCGGAGGACGCTCCTGGTGGCCTATGTCCTCATTGTTTGATGCAGTTCGTGGCCATGAGCACCGGCGGCGCTGATTTTCCGTTGGGAGATCGGTCGCCACCTGAACTCGAAACCATCCGATCGGCATTTCCCCAATTGGAAATCCATGAGTTGATTGGACAGGGCGGCATGGGGGCTGTCTTCAAAGCCCGACAACCGAAATTGGATCGCATCGTTGCTCTGAAGATTCTACCCATTCGATTGGCTCGTGAGCCACTATTTGCAGAACGATTCGAGCGCGAGGGGAGGCTGTTAGCCCGACTCAACCACCCCAACATTGTCGGCGTTTACGACTTCGGTCAAGCCGGTGGGCTTTATTACTTGATCATGGAATATGTCGATGGCGTCAATCTTCGACAGGCTTTTGCGTCAGCGCGATTCACTCCGCAACAAGCCTTGAGCGTCATTCCCAAGATCTGTGAAGCCCTGCAATTCGCGCACGACGAAGGGGTGCTGCATCGCGATATCAAACCCGAGAATATCCTTTTGGATACCAAAGGCCGCGTGAAGATTGCCGACTTTGGAATCGCTAAATTCGCTGGCGTGGATGACAAAACAGGACTGACCGCGACGGGTGCAACCATTGGCACACCGCACTACATGGCACCCGAGCAAGTCGAGCGACCAGCCGATGTCGATCATCGCGCCGATATCTTTTCGTTGGGAGTTGTGTTTTATGAAATGCTGACGGGCGAACTGCCGCTTGGACGATTTTCAGCTCCATCGGAAAGAACCAAATCCCTGGATGCGCGCATCGACAAGGTTGTGATGCGAGCACTTGAGAAGGATCGCGAGCGGCGACAACAGAGTGCGAATGAAGTGCGGACGCAAGTGGAATTCCTGAGCGGTCAGGCTCGCGAAAAACGAACGGACAATCACGTGTCCGCTACAACGCCACCCATCATGGACTCGACTGAGTCTCATCCTCGCTATCCTTACCGATCGACGATTGCCATCGCGTTAGTGATTGCGTCGATCTTGCTCCCTATTGCAATTGCTATGAATCTAGATGTCGGCATGGAGAGAATCCCCGCTTACCTAGCTACGATTGCAGCGTGGCTTGGCATTCCAGGAACATTGCTCGGCATTTTTCATTTGCAATATTTGGGACGAAGCGGACATAGAAAGGGATTGTTTACCTCTCTCCTAGCAAGCACGTTTTTGCCCTTCACGCTTGCAACCTGCCTGTTCTTTTACCTTGCATGCGGACTATTATTCCGCGTCCATTCAAGTGCCTCTCAATTGGTAGAGTCTCTGGAAGTGACTCTCGTCCTCGTACTTTGCATTGCAACTCCAGTTTTGGGAGTTTGGTCGATCAAGAAGTGGGTTGAAAGAGCTCAACCGGATCCTAGGTTTGCGAGTAAGACTCCACACCCTGTTGAGCTATTGCTCCGTGTCTTATTGAAAGCGTTCGCAGTTACCCTTTGGTCCATTTGTGGGCTCGTCATTGTCTACATGTCGCTAGGCTTAACGAGAAATCCATTCGTGACGCGATACGATGTTGGGATGAAACCTCCCACTGCACCGGAAGATCCTACAATGCCGGAAGAGACCTATTTGAACTTGGACATCGCGACGATATCGACCCATGAGAATGTTCTCATCATTGATGTTATGGACGGGGAAACCTCCATCTCTATGGATGGTTTAGATGGATTGCATGAACTAGGTGGCCCTGGTGGGGACGGCAGTGAGCAAGTCGCAAGCGTAGAAAGCATTTCTCAATGGAAATTCTTGGTTACGTTCGAGGGCCCATCGCTGCTGCCCGATGCCGCAGTCCTGGCTTCGGAAAGCTATGCAGGGAAGTGTTTCCATCCAGGTGAAGGGCCTGAAACGGTTTCGTTTAATCTAACTCGCGGACAGACCGCAACTCTCGCCTTTGCATTTCCAGATGCAAAAACCGCACAGGCATGCAAGCTTCGAATAGAACGACAACTCCATGCTGGAATTTGGGGAGCGCAAGCAAGGTACCGGAAGTCGCTTTTCCAAGTTGCCAGTGTCTTTGGCGAATACCGGGCCTTTGCGGAGTCCAGCCGATGACGGATCCACCCGTTCGGATTGGTGGCGATGATCGAAGGTTCATGACGACACAGTGGACTCACGTCCTATCTGCTCGCGGCGAAACGGCTGAGGCCAAGCAATCGCTAAAAGAACTCTGCGATCGTTACTATGGACCAGTGTTCGCATTTATAGAGTCCTATACCCATCATGATCAAAACGCTCGCGATTGGACTCATGCTTTCTTCGCGACGTTGCTTGAGGGTGGGTCCTTAGACTCGGTGGTCCAAACACGAGGGAAGTTTCGAAGCTATCTTCTCGGGGCAGTGAAACACTTTTTGGCCGATGAGCGCGCAAAACAGATGGCCG
>JANLRK010000361.1:0-3831 GCA_031361585.1 Pirellula sp.
ATGGCGAATGACGAAGGAAGGTATGCTTATGTTGCGTACGCCCTCTTTCAGCTCGATGGCACGCCTATTCAAAGTGCGGCCAAGGGAGTACGGGGACTTGAACGATTCGAACAAACCATACTTGAACCGGTATCGTTTCAACTTCAAGTCATGCTGGACTCAAATGAGGCCATAGCTCCTGACAAGCGTGAAGATGTGCATCGCAATTTGGCGATTGCGGTCGCACAGTTGCGCTCGAGTTTTCAGAAGCTAAAGACAGTGCCGGGTCAATCTCGGCAAGAGTGACCTACCGTAGGTCGCACTCTACCGTAGGTCGCACCTGCCGGGTGCGACTAAAAACAGCAATTTGAATTCCATCGGTTTGACCGGTGAATTGCGAAATTCCAAATGTCAAGTAGATTACAACTGACCGACACTTTGACAGACGAAAGCGAATTGGCGGGCACCCTGCATGAGCATTGGCGGAAGGGAATTCCAACCTTCATCTTGCTCGTCCTGGCTGTTGTGGTTTCGAGCTATTATAGCTGGATTGTAAAGCCTGGAATTCGAGATCTGTATACGACTAAGGTCAGAACCAAACTTGCAGTTTTGGGCATGAAGCCTGTGGATGCCGTCGAATCGAAGGCGAGCGATGCTCAGCCGCCAACGGAGATGCTGCCCACGGAGATGCTTTCGAGCAAAAGGATAGAACTCCTAAAGGAAACGCAGTTGTACCTTCGACGACTCGTCGGCTGGAATCCAACAAAAGATTCTGTTCATTTTCAGTATGGCATTGTGAGCAATGAACTGTCGGATCGCTACCTTGATGAAGCCATCAAGAATCAAAAAGAGGGAGGACAGGACGCAATGGTCTCGCAATTCCTCGCGCTTGCGAAAAACGAACGTCAAAACGCGTTGGATACTTTCGGGCGAGTTCGCAAACTCAATGGCGAGTTTAGCGATCGGGCCAGTCTATGGCTCACGAGGCGGCAACTGGACGAAAACGTGAACATGCCGATTGCGGAACTTGCCCGTTTCGAAAATAGCGTTCGAGTATTACTGGAGAAAGAGTCCAGTGGCTCGGAGGCAAGGCTAACGCTTGGCCAAATTCTAGTAGAAAAATCGCTTCGACATTCTAGTGATTTGGATGTGCCTCGTCGGCTTGAGCTCCTCAAAGAAGCTACCGGCTTACTTCATACGGAATCCACTTTCAGCATATCAGCGTTGGCAATGGCGGCTGAAGCGAGCGCAGTCTTGGACACAGTCGCAGGCTACGAGCTGGCCAACAAGGCCCTTCAGAAGTTTTGGAGCACTCGCGATGCTGAGCCACCTTCCGTCGAGTCATTGGCAGCCGTTTTTCGGTGCTTGCTCATTATCAATAGCGGCAAAGAGGGGCAAGTTTTTCTTTCGGAGCAGTTACAGCAACTCTCCCAAGTAGACCAACCCAAATTTCGAGCATTGTCTTCAGCTGCAGCATTGAGACACATTATCGCTGGTGCCATACGTTTAGTAGCTAGTGCGTCGCAAACGAATCGGGTTACGAATGATGCAAATGAATCTCGTGCGTCAAAAAACATTTTTGGCTTGGAGGCGGTGCTTTCGTTGGCAATTCAATTGGATCCCGAATCCACCGAATTGTTAGCATTGTTAGCAGAGTTTGCGAAACCAACACATGCTGACACAATCGTGACTTCTTTGATGAGCGAATTCGGGCTAGTGGAGCCTGATAAGAACACAGCCAATCAGGCAGTGTCACAGCATAGACCAGCCACAAACGATCCTGGATTGAAATCGCTATTAATTGCGATAGTTAGATTGGCTAGTGGGACGGAAAGTGATTCAGCAATTCAATCGTTGGGAGCGGCCGTCAAGGCGAATCCCGTATACGGCGTGGCTGCGAGTCGGCTTGCTGTACAAATGGTATTGTCTGAGACGATGTCTCCAGAAGTTGGAATACAATGGCTCCGATCGATCAATACTGCGGCACCGGACGTGCTCGTTGTGTGGTCCGATCGTGCAAGATTGCATCTGAAGTTCGATGAGGTCGGCGAGGCGATCAAGTGCTATGAATTTTTGCTTGAAAAACTCCCTGGCAACGAGCAAATCAAAGAAGCATTATTGACGGCCAAATCAAGATTGTAAGAAATCTACCCGTGTGTCGTTCGCCGGTACGCGGGTTAAACAAGTCGCAGCGGTATGCGATTCATGTTTAACCGCTCGAGGCCCTCAAGCCTCGAGCGCGTGCGTCAGGGAATTGGCCAACTAGCTCGAGCATTCTTGCTGAGGAGTTGTGAAAAATCCTGCAACCCTTTCGACCTAACCGTGGGCAAATAGAATATGAAACGCATTCACATTACCGGCGACGAACTTTGGAAAAGGATGAACCGCGCCGTGGAGAAGGTACAGGAAAGACTTGAGAAAACCGCAGCTACTCTCGAGGCAGCCCAAATACCCTATGCAATCATTGGCGGAAATGCGGTTCGAGCGTGGGTCGCTCAAGCTGACGAAGCTGCAGTACGAACAACGCGAGATGTCGACATTTTGCTAAAACGAGAGGATCTTCCGCTGGCTATCATCGCTATGGAAAAGGTTGGGTTTGTGTATCGTGTCGGAAAAGGCATTCCAATGTTCATGGATGGTCCTGAGAGCAAAGCTCGCGATGCCGTTCATGTTCTCTTTGCGAATGAACGGGTTCGGCCAAACGATATCCTCCCTACGCCTGATATCAACGACATCGAGACCATGCAAAACATTCGAACACTCAAATTGGAATCGCTCGTCCAGATGAAGCTGAATGTCTTCCGCGATAAGGACCGCATGCATCTTCGCGATCTGCTCGATGTCGAACTCATCGATGCCACATGGCTGGACCGGTTGCCTCCCGAACTTCAAATTCGTTTAAAAGAACTGATCGATAATCCCGAGGACGGTCTCGAAGGAATGATGGACATATAGCGAATAACAGGTTTCGGGTATCGGGCCTGATTTTTAACTGGCCGCCAACGAGCTCGGAGGCAGAAATATCGTGGGCTTGTCCTGCTGGATCGTTCTGCTTCCAAGCTATACTGGACGCGCCCTGCGACTCGTCAACGCTTTTCGCTAACGAGTCTTCCATGCTCGCACTATCTGTTCGATGGTGCTTTCTAATGAGTGCGTGATGTCCCAGGATGGGTAATGGTCACGCATCTTGCGCAAATCACTGTAGTAACAAATGTGGTCGCCGATGCGGTTTTCATCCACATAGGTATGCTTCTGCGCCTGGCCCGTATAAATTTCGGCTATTTTGAACGCCTCCAAAATAGAGCAGCTATTGGCTTTTCCCCCGCCTAAATTGTACACTTCGGCGCACCTAGGTGTTTCGATAAACGAAAACATGAACCTGGCCACATCATCGGAATGAATGTTGTCTCGTACTTGTTTCCCTTTGTAGCCAAAGACACGATACTCGCGCCCTTCAAGATTGCATTTGACAAGGTAACTAAGAAAGCCATGAAGCTCTACGCCCGAATGATTTGGGCCGGTGAGACATCCGCCTCGAAGGCAACAAGTAGGCATGTTGAAGTAACGACCGTATTCCTGTACGACAATGTCTGCAGCAACCTTGGATGCACCAAACAACGAATGCTTCGACTGGTCGATCGAAAAGCTCTCGGCAATTCCATGTTCGTAGTTTGCGTCCGCAAAATCCCAACGCGTTTCAAGCTCCTTTAGGGCGATCCTGTTGGGGCGATCCCCGTAAACCTTGTTCGTAGACATGTGAACGAAAGGCGATTCAGGACAGGCCTGCCTGACCGCTTCCAACAGATTGAACGTGCCCACCGCATTGGTGTCGAAATCGTCGAAGGGGATCGC
>JANLRK010000363.1:0-10371 GCA_031361585.1 Pirellula sp.
AGCTCATCGAGTTATCCGATTTGTTGGCGTCGATTTTAAGCTGGGCCGCGAGACACTTTCGCTAGCGTTCCCTAGTAGCGGAATGCGTCAAGCATTTCGTTGGCGTCCAGCATTCACGAAAGCTTTGACAGCTTCCGCTACGATTTAAATCGGCCCGCCTTAAGATCGACGCCGATTTGTTCATTCTACTCCACGTGGTATATTTCCCCCCTTCGGTCGCGTTTCAATCGATTTGTATGTGTAAAAATCAGGCTCATTCGTATGACAACGAAGAATCTAAAAATCCTGTTGGTCGTCTTGATCGGCTGTGTTTTTTGCTATGGGAATGCTCATCGCTACAGGAACCTAGGTGATCTTGCTTTGGCCATGCAGATTATTGAACAAGAGTATGTCGAGAAACCTGACAAGGAGAAACTTTATCAGGCAGCCATGAAAGGGATGATCGATTCGTTAGATCCCTACTCGAGCTACATACCCATCGAGTCTTTGAAGCCATTTCAGGCGTTGTTTGAACAAGAATTTGGTGGTCTTGGAGTTAGCCTTGACGGTCGGCCAAGGCGAGAGAGGCTTACAATAGTTGCGACGCTTTTTGACTCGCCTGCGTACCGGGCTGGAGTCAAACCCGGCGATGTCATCCTTGAAATTGACGGCGCCGCGTCTGCCATTTTGGAAGTCGAGACAGTTTCGAAAAAACTTCGAGGCAAAGAAGGGACACCGGTTAACTTGACGATCGAACGGGCGAATGAACCTGAACCTATGCGCATAAAAATAGTTCGGGCTAGAATCGAAGTTGAGTCGGTACTAGGAGATCGTCGACGTATGAATGGATCGTGGGAATTCGCGATGGAGGAGGATCCGCGTATCGCGTACATACGACTCGAGCTCTTTGGAGAAAAAACGACAGAGGAGTTAAAATTCGCACTTGCTAGCGTTCGAAAAAACTGCCAAGGACTCATCTTAGATCTGAGAGATAACACCGGCGGCCTGTTGATCGCAGCAAAAGACATTTGCGATATGTTCCTAGACGATGGAATCATCGTGAGTACGCGAGGACGCGACGAACGTGTTGATCAGCTTTATAAGGCGCAGCAAGGTACCGAGCTAAAGAACAGCGTGCCCATTGTTGTTTTGATCAATGAACATTCCGCTAGTGCAAGCGAGGTGGTTGCTGGATGCCTGCAAGATCGTTGTCGAGCTACGATTGTAGGAGAAAGATCATTCGGAAAGGGAAGTGTGCAAAACGTTATTCCATTAGACGCAGGTTTAGCAGCCATGCGGCTGACGACGGCCTACTACTATCCACCAAGCGGTCGGTTGATACATCGAAAGCCTAATGCAAAACCCGATGACATCTGGGGAGTGTTCCCAGACGAGGGCTGTCAGGTCAAGTTGGATGAAGCGGCCTTCATGAAATCGATTGAACGATTTCGAAAGCGAGCTGATCCATCTGCAAACGGCATTGCAGAACCGGGAGCCAAATTCGAAACCTCTCGCAAGCCAAATGATCTTGAATACGAGACCGAGAATACGGATCCTACCCTCAAGGACGATCCACAGCTAGAAAAAGCCGTGAAAGTCTTGAAGGCAAAATTGGCAAGTTAGACAGGAGGCCGGTGTAGCACGGCACTCCGTGCCGTTTTTCACGGCACGGAGTGCCGTGCTACACTTTCGAAATCACATTTTTTCGAGTACCGTGCAGCTGCAGGAGCTGCTCGCCACCTCTTTACCGCGATCGTCAGTGATGCGACATTCGATGAATCCAATTCGCAAACCTCGTTGAATCATTTGTCCCGTTGCGATGAGTTTTTTCCCGCGAACGGGACGCATGAAATGTATATGCAAATCGATCGTGGAAAAGTCTTGATCACACTCGAGGGTTCGACCAAATGCAATCCCCATCGCAGCGTCTGAGAGAGCGGCGAGAATGCCTCCGTGCACTCTGCCCATGGGGTTATTGAAACGCGAGTCTATTTCAAGTTCGACGATTGCACGACCCATCTCATTGTCATCCGCAGTCGCCGGCAGTACGTTAAAGCCAATGAGTTGTGAGATTGGCGATTCATCAAATCTATCGGACATTCTTACGAATCGTACTGGGAGTTGGTTCGCTCAAGTTGAATTCTTCGAGCAGGAAATCAGCGTCAAATCGCCTCACACTTTTGAGTTGTATGTCGCCTGATGCTGGATCGATATGATAGACGGCAATGGTCATCTTGGCATGGTCGACAACAGCTAACTGCTGAAATCCGTTAGCCAGTATTACACTGGCCATCATCGCTGTCCCTGCCGACGCAACTTGAGCAGGTGCAAGAGCTCGGTTGGCGGATAGAAACTGATTTTGGCCGAAATTACCCCCTGCGCCTTGGCTCCAAATTGGTGTCGTAGACGAGGAAACAAACCATACGAGGGTCAGCCCGCAAGTAAGGAAAGTAGCCGGTTTCCAAAAGTCTTTTTTCATGGTTTGAACCAAGGTTTTTGAATGGTTGGAGGTAATAAAATGGAGCCCGAAGCAGCCAATCGCGAGGTTAGATTTTCCCAGTGATCGATGCTAGATCATCTTTCTTCATCATTTTGCGTGCATTTCGCTCAGCCCGTAGCATTTCACTGGGATTGGCGGGTGTACCGCTCACGGGTATCGAATATGATTGGAGACTTGTTTTTGAGCGGAGAAGAAGGAATCTTTCCTAGGACGACCACTTTTCGATACGACAATCGGTGCATGCGACGCGTTGAAGAATTATTGTCAGGCCGTTCCAATTCGCTCAGCTCAATCCTGATGCGGGCGGGTTTGTGGTGCCTAAGCCAACCTTACTCGGCGGTCATTTGGTGCCGGAATTTGGCCTATGACCGAGGTTGGAAATCTGTCCGTAAGGCATCCGTTCCGGTCGTCTCAGTCGGTAACTTAACAGCCGGCGGGACAGGCAAGACGCCAGCGGTTGCGATGTTAGCGCGGTGGTTTCGGGATCGAAACATTCGAGTTGGAATTCTTTCCCGGGGCTTTGGAGCTGGGGCCGATGGGCGAAACGACGAGGCGAAAGAGCTCGAGGTTTTGCTGCCTGATGTACCTCATTTGCAAAAACCGGATCGGCTATCGTCTGCCGTGATTGCCACCGAAGAACTTGGAATGCAATTGCTGCTATTGGACGATGGTTTTCAGCATCGAAAAATACATCGTGATCTCGAAATTGTTTTGCTTGATGCGCGCGAACCCTTTGGCTTCGGTTATCTTTTGCCACGTGGGCTACTGCGAGAACCAATCCGAACATTGCGACGAGCTCACATAGTTATGGCTACGCGAGCTGACCAAGTGGATTCGCAACGATTGGCCGAAATTCGAACCAGGGTTCAGCGTTTCAATCCAAAGGCAGCTTGGCTTGAGTCAGAGCATAGGCCTACGCGTCTCAGAAATTCTCATGGTGAAGTCCAGGACATGGACTGGCTTTGCGGTAAAAATGTTCTTGGAATCTGCGGTTTGGGAAATCCTTCCGGCTTTTTGCAAACGTTGCGCAGCAGCGGTGCCAACGTTATTTCAAGCATGACTTTTCCCGATCATCACGACTATTTGTCTGAGGATATTCAGATGATTGAAAAACAAGCAAAGGATTTGGAAATCCAATGCGACGCCATCCTCTGTACCGGAAAAGATCTTGCCAAGATTGACACAACGAGGATTGGCCCCTACGAATTGTGGAGTCTCGACATCGAACTCACGATTCGAACGGGAGCAGCAATACTCGAAGAGTTCTTGGAGCGAGTACTGACAAGTATTTCCACAGATACGTAGTGTGCCCATCGACTTTGGTCAGCGTTGTCGCCGCGAAACGCTCGAGGCGGTTCTTTATTTGTTCTTTACGGCGAACTCAAATTTGCCTCCACCCGCAACAACTTCATATTCAATTCCACTGATTTGTGGTGATTCGAACTTCGGATCGAAACTAACAGGTGGGGGAGAACCCGATGCTATAGCAGCGGGTGTCATTGGTCGCATCGGCTCCGTAACACCCACCTTGTATTTGCCAGCCATTACGCCATTTTTCCCGTTGGTTTGCATTTGGATATTTCCGGACTGGTCCGCATTGCCCATAGCCGCCAAACCAGAAGAAATCGGAACCATTGCCACGGACCGCAGATGACCAATTCAAGGTTTTACCTAAGCCGGTTGTCAATTGCAACAAATTTTGGCGAAGAAAGAAAAGTAGGATGCGATTTTCGACTAAGGACGTAGAAGGGGTATCGAGAAGGGGTTACGCAGAGAAAAAAAAAGCTCCCGGAAGTGAACGAGTCCTAGGGGGGTTGAGGACAAGAGCTACATTTCCGGGAGCAGTGTATCGAGCGAGCAATGGCAGCATCCGTGTGCATTGCCCGCATGAACCCACATTGTATTCCGCCATGCAGAAGCACATCCGTGTGCTGAAGCTATGGTGAGATGTACGTCATGGAAAGTCAATTGCTTGATGACCCGACGCAAATCCGACAAGTGGATCCAAATGGTTTGGTAAGTAAAAGATCAGACTACTCTTGAACAAACGATGGATGTCGTTTGGTGGTCGCCGCTCATTGCTTTGACGTCGGTAAGATAGTCGCAGCCATCCACTCGGGTCAATCGCGATTGCGACTTTTTGAAAACGGATTTTGAAGTTAATTGCAAAAAGTTCTGTGTGTTTGTAATCCCGACTGCTAATCCAAACTCGATTGGTAATGATGGCAATCAACGATCGCAACAATTTGTCTTGTTACGATGCTCTTGGGCGAGTTGTCAATCAATTGTTTTGTACATGGCAGTTGGAATTTCAATTTTGGCATGTCGATTGCTTTGGTTGGTAACATCGGTTGCTTAACTGCGAGGACGGACGATAGTCCTATTGCTGCCAATTAGCAGAATCGCCTTAGGCATTGCTGATTGGCTATTCATTACACACGGAAGA
The DNA here is from genome assembly GCA_031361585.1 of Pirellula sp. Taxonomy (GTDB): domain Bacteria; phylum Planctomycetota; class Planctomycetia; order Pirellulales; family Pirellulaceae; genus JBKCUI01. The sequence continues at coordinate 4,926 of JANLRK010000363.1, forward strand.
GGATAGGATTCGTTGATCTGGTTGGATGAGCCATCCGATAAACAGGTATGCTTTCGCTCGAAAGCAGCGTCTTCGCAAAGTCGCCTTGACCTGATGTATTCGGAAGGTCTTTTCTGCGACACGGACTGCGTTGGAAAAAGGGATCGAGCACGAGAAAATGATTCTCGTCTTGTCAGCACGGTAGCAGTCCATGTAAGTTTCGATCATTCGATCGGGCCAAGAGTCCTTATCAAACAGGGAAGAAGACAACTTATGCAAATTTCAGGCAATTTTTCCGTCTCTGGAGTTGACGCAGCACGAACCGCTGGGCGCAGCAATGCTCCGACTCCGAATGACGCCCCCACTACTAGCATCCAATCGCCCGTAGATCAGTTAGATCTGTCACCCGAGGCGTTAGGCTCCGCCAGCGCGAACGCTTCCAGCGAAGTGTTTCGAGCAGATAAAGTCGCGAGCCTGAGGGAAGCAATAGCTCAAGGAAATTACGATACAGACGAAAAACTTTCTGTTGCCTTCGATAAGTTGCTAGATCAGCTTGGATGATAGCGCTGATCGCACCTTGATCGAAGTTTTGCAAGTAGGTCACTCTTGCCGAGAGTGACTTCGAACCGTCATATCGAGTCAATATGCTTCCAGCGTTGGCGTGGCAGCCCGGCGACGAAATTTCCGATCTGCCTTTGAACTCAAGTCATTCGTTTTCGTGGCCACAATGTCAATGGTAGCGACTGAGCTACCCAAAGCTCGGCAGTAGTCCGAGCCGCAAGCACGTTCCGGCGAACGTATCTACTAACAGTTTCCCAAATCTAGTTTGGATTAATGCGATAATTCGGCGCCATCACTTCGGCGCCCAGACTTGCAACTGCGAACAGTTTTTCATGTGGTTGGCTGCAGACGTCGAGCTTGAATGGATGCTGTTTTCGTCGACTAATCGCTACAGTCGTTAGACTTACTAGATCGTTCGGGGGCAACCGATGTAAATTACCCCACCTGTTCAATTTTCCTGGTCCATGCTTCTTGACCAGTCGATCTAAGTCGCCTGTCGGGAAGTAGTTTCCTAGCACTAAGAGTCCAGTTCCACCCAGGGTCTGGTTGCTCCGGTCTCGTCAAGAACGCCCTCGAAATGAGTTCGAGCGGACGAGTCGCTCCGAGCACGCAGAATTCAATCACGTAGAGCCGCAACTAGACGTGAAAGGAAATCGCGATGCGAGGGCGTCCATGGACGGGATCGACCAGAGCATATTTGTTGGCAGCCCTTTGCGGTTTAGCCGGACTCTTGGAGAAAAGAAACTACCTACCGAACAACAACGGAGTGGCGAGCCGCAAAGCATCGTCCCGTCTGATACTAGTGTCCTGCGTGGTTTTGCAAACGTTCAAGGGAGAATGAGAATGAAAAAACTATTGGCTCTTCCAGCGATTGCGGCGATGATGGCTGCATTCAATGCTGGTTCTGTTCAAGCTGCTTATAACGGCGCGATCAGCTATGAAAACTGCGGTTGTAATGTTGTGGACTCGTGTGGTCCATCAACTTATACCGTTATGAAAACCGTCAAGAAAACCGTTTACGAACCAGAAACAGTTACCGGCACCAAGACCGTTAACCAAGTCGTATACGAAGACAAGACGGTAAACAGCGTTCGATACGAGCGAGAAACTCTCCAAAAGGAAGTTTCCTACTCTGTCAACGTTCCAGTTCGCGAAACACACACAGGTGTTCGCAACTATACCGTCAAACGACCTGTCTATGAAACGCACACAAAGCAAGTTACGTACAACGTATCGCGCCCAGTGTACGAAACACATAGCAAGGTCATCAACTACACAGTGAACGTTCCAGTTCGCGAAACCCACGAGAAGGTGATCAACTACACGGTCAAACGACCTGTGTACCAGACACACTCCAAGGACGTGAACTACACCGTGATGACACCAGTGCGTGAAACGCACGAAAAGGTGATCAACTACACGGTTATGAACCGAGTCATGGAAGCCCGTGAGCAAGTAATCAATTACACGGTCATGGTTCCAGTGACAGAGACCAGGGAACGAACTGTAAACTACACAGTAACCAACCCAGTCAACTACACCAAGACAGTTACTGTCAACGGTGGCAGCTGGCAAACGACTTCGGAAGAAGTTGCTGGTCCAATCGTTCGCAAAATGGTTCGTGAGCCAGGTTCTTGGTCATACGACCCATCGACCTGCAAGAACGTATACTGCCCAGGCGCTTGCCATGAAGAATGCGTTCAATGCCCACCAAAAACCATTTGCAAGAAAGTTTGGGTACCAACTTGCGAGACTAAGGAAATCAACTGCGTAAAGCACGAAACACAGTGCTTGACGAAAGTTGTTCCTTACACTGTAACCAAGTGCATTCCTGAGTGCCGCACCAAGACGGTCTCTCACAATGTTTGCCGAATGGTTCCAGAGTGCCGCAGCAAGACCGTTAGCTACACAACTTGCCGTATGGTTCCAGAATGCCGTACCAAGACTGTTAACTACACAACTTGCTCAATGGTTTGCGAACCACGAAGCAAGGTCTGCACCTACACAACATGCCGAATGGTCCCAGAATGCCGTCAAAAGACTGTATGCCACAAGACCTGTACCATGGTTTGCGAGCAAAGAGTTAAGGACGTTTGCTACACAACTTGCAGCATGGTCTGCGAGCAAAAGAGCGTTCCTTACACCTACAGCACTTGCAAAATGGTTACCGAATGCCGTACCAAACTAGTACCTTACACTGTTTGCAAAGCAGTTCCACACTGCACAACGGTTAAGGTTGCTCGATGCGTACAAGTTCAAGTACCATACACCTACACACGCTGTGTTGCTAAGACTATCTGCGAAGAAGTCCCAGTAACAGTATCCAGTGGTTGCGGTGCAGGCAATGGATGCAACGCTTGCGGTAACGGTGCTGGCAACGGTTGCAACGACTGCGGTAACGGAATTGGTTCGGGCAACGGAATTGGTTCGGGTAACGGTCTGTTCAACGGACGTCTCCGAGGCCTTCTCCGTGGCTTGCGATGCCACGGCGGATGCAACAGCGGCTGTGCAGCAGCTTCTGATTGCGGATGCAGTGCAGCTCCAGCTTGCGGTTGCTAATTAACAATAACCATCGACTTCAGGCCACTTGAACGAATCGCAACTCAGTATCTGTACTCCTGGCTTGCGATGACGATCTAGCGAAATCGAAGTTGTAACGATAAACGAAAAAACGGTTGATGTCGTCGGGCATCAGCCGTTTTTTCGTTTCGCGAGCCAGCACGGCAATCATGGCGGGAACTATGGCATCGATGCCAGTTACATAGTTCGCATCATCAAAGCCTATTCTGGTCGATTTCGGTTGCCTTTCCCGCCGGAAGTTGAGGCTACGACAATCAAATAGATCAATACCACTGCGGCAATAACCACCACCGGTAAAACGACAAACAATAGAAGTGTGAAAGTACCCATCTCGTCTCAATTCGATCTGTGTGGTTTCTTTAGTCAAGAACCAGGTGAACAACGCAAATCCTCTCGTCCATGCCATTCATGTTCAATGTTCCGCATCAACAATGCGCAATCGAAATAGATCGTCCCAATCGGAAACAATCTCTCGTCGTCGAAGAAACTTGACTCCATCCTGAATACGTTCAAGTTTTCCATCTTCCATTGGCTGCATCGAAGCTCAAGACCATCATAACGTCCAGAAGCATTTGTTGCCGAGTAGCCCAATGAACCATTCCTAAAAAAGTCAGAGGCGTCTGACAATGTTGGGAATACAGAAGAATCGGGGAAGTCGTTTGAAATTTGTCCGCTTACGCGTACGCTCGTTTTGCCGTCGATGCTAGCCAGCGCAACCGAGAATTCGACTTGCGTCTCTGAAACCACGAATCTAGCATGATGATGGACACCTGGGAAAATCCTACCGCCCACTAAAGTGTTCAGTCGCGAACTTGTATCTCTGCGTGGGATGTATACCCCCTCGACTGTTTTTCCGTGGACATCCCACTCGACTGCTATTCGGTGGGCTGCGTTTTCCGAACTTATACCCCACGGAAATGGAAAGAAGTTTGGCCGAACTGATTTCAGTCGAATGAGACAGATCCCGCCCATACCGAAACCACCTACAAGCTTCGGACGAAATGGAGGCGGCAAGATGGAACGCAACACTTCAGGGTTGATGCGATAGTTCGCAAGGATGCGTCGGTCTATCGTTCCGCGAATCACCGGAAGTCTCATCTAAGTTCTCCAACGCATCTGCATCAAAATGCGCAGAGGTGACCGTCCCGTCCAAATGAAAACTACCCATGCAATCGTCCCAAGGACAAAAGCAAATGGCAAAGCTCCAGTCGCAATCACAATGAGCGAATACGCAATCTGGATGAGAATCCAACTGGATCGGATAAAGATAGCGGCTAAGCTTGAAAGCGTAGAGGGTGACTTGAGTGCGACGAATACTTTTTGGCTGTCAACCCGTATGATGAGCGTGCTCAATTCCGATTGATCTTGTAGTAAATTCAAACGCCCTTCGAAACGTTCGATGTCTTCGCGAACACGCTCAATTTCTTTTTCCATTTCCAGGATTTCGGAAAGCTTCGATGTTGTTTTGTTTAGATGTTCGGAAAGCCTTTGTTCGGTCTTGCGTTTGTTCACCAAACGGGATTGGAGATCAACAAACTCGTCTGTCACATCCATGCTTCGAATGGACTTGTCGACGACATGGAACGAATCGTCAAGCCATCTGATAAACGACACAAATTCGTCGACGGGCAATCGAACCGTCCATGTCCCATGCCGTTCGTGTTGGTCGAGCCTAGTTTCCGAAAAATTCCCAATGAATCCGCCGCTCTCACTGAGTTTGGATTCGATTTGTCTTTCAAGATCCGAGAAATTCTCCGTTCGAATCTTGATTTCACCGGTGTATACAAGCTTTCGCATCGCGCTACTTGTCGATGCCAGCTTTCCAGGCGGTGGCTTGTCGACAGACAATGCGTTCGCGGACTTCTCCCGCAGAGTATTCGCTTCCCATTTCCCCGACATGGACCTTACCCTCGTCTGGTCAGCTTGCTCGCAACCAAAAATTGCCACAAAAACGACTATCAAGACGCTGAAAAAAAAGCTGAACTGAATGCGCATAAGATCACCTCAAATCTAGCTGAATCATTTTGCTCTTTCCCGAACGAGAGTACCAATGGATACGCCTAGATTGCATTTCGGATCATTAGTGCTGGAATAAAACAAGAGAAACCCAACAGCTTAAGCAAGACTCTCCGTTTTCGTTTCTGTCCCAACGGACTGTAAACCCGAAGTATAGAGGATACAATTCACGCTTGTTTGACGAGAATCACAAGCTTTCGAAATGAAATCACGACCATACGATGCCCAACGACATGCCCGGAAATTTGATAAGCATTGGCACCGACATCATTGAGTGTGTTCGTATCGCTCAAATGATCGAAAAGCACGG
>JANLRK010000411.1:0-10131 GCA_031361585.1 Pirellula sp.
AATTCAAGTCACCGACTTGTACACTACCGACGCAGAGATCGAGTTCTATCGTTTGCGAGTTCTCGAAGATGATAAAGGATTCTTTCCAACTTACTATTCCGTCATCCTGATGCGCAAAGATTTGGCGGAGCGAGCTCCCAAGGTGGCGGCAGCCTTCTTGCAGTTGGAGTATGCCATCGATTCCAAAGCGATGACGAGCATGACGGCCAAGGTGCGACTGGACCGCAAACTAGAAACCAACGTCGCGGCCGAGTTCTTAAACGAAAAGATGCACCTAAGTATACCATATCAAGGAATTGGCCCAATGGCCGAATGGAAACGGTTCTTAGGGCGATTTACCAAGACTACGCTGGAACATCTTTTCCTCGTCGCCATTTCGCTCTCGTTGGCCATTGCGACCGCAATTCCACTGGGTATTTTGTCAGCCCGAAACGAAGCGTTTGGTCAGACGATACTTGGAGTGGTTGGCGTCATTCAAACTTTGCCGTCTATGGCAATCTTGGTATTCATGATTCCGGTCTTTGGGTTAGGCGCTTACCCAGCGATTGCTGCGTTGTTCTTTTACAGCCTATTGCCGATTGTTCGCAACACCTATGCCGGCTTGACGCAGATAACTAAAGCGACCATCGAATCCGCCGATGTACTTGGCTTAGGGCGACGTGCCCGATTGTGGTTGGTGGAATTGCCGTTGGCTTTGCCCTCGATTCTGTCGGGCATTAAGACGGCGGCGGTAATCAACGTGGGGACGGCAACCATCGGGGCATTTATCGGAGCAGGCGGATATGGATCTCCGATTTTGACAGGTATTCGCTTGTCGAGTATCCCGTTGATTCTTCAAGGGGCTGTACCAGCTGCTTTGTTGGCGCTGCTGGTTCAATATGGATTCTCCATCGTCGAGCGCCACTTCGTTTCGCCTGGCCTTCAGACTAGAAGCTGAGTAGGTCGTACCTGCCGGGTGCGACTTTTGAGTAGGTCGCACCTGCCGTACCTGCCGGGTGCGACTTTTCGCTGTGTGCAGCAAGCAATGCAAATTAAAGTTGCAACCCAGTGGAACAGTCGAATTACTTCGACTTTAGATCGTACTTTATATCTTTGTTACCGGCTTCGGTGAGCGTTATCGCGAGGCCAGAAGTCCCAAAAGAGGAGTATTTTTTTGGTAGCCCATATTTCAAATTGACTTCCGCCTCACCTTTCTTTCCGTCTTTGTTTTCGACAATCGTTTTGTCCAATGTCACTTTATAGGAACCGGGAACGGCCCCTTTTTTGGTATCGAACGCATTCAAGCTGAATTTGCCGTTCTTGTCGGTAGTTCCAGCCGCATTGTAGGACCCTTGGTCCGCAATAAAGAGGACGGTTGCACCGGAAACTGGTTCACCATCGAGTGAAACTGTACCTTCAGCCGGGACCGTGGCCGGGAGGGGAGGCCCTGAATCGCAGCCCGCAACACTCAAAAAACTAAAAAACACGCATGTCAAAAAATGATTGGTTCTCAAAGTAAACTCCTTGTGTGGATACGGCGAATTTTGCTATTAATCATTCGGCAGACTCAATTCCAACAGTAGCACAGGCCCCCTGGGCCGTGCCGCTCATCGGCCTTATCCCGATGCTGCGCAAACACCACTGGAGCCGCTGGACCTACTGGATTAAACGTAAAGGGCTGAAGCAATGCTTCAGCCCTAAATGTGGTAACGTTGGGAAATGACTAATCGTTGGTGCTGGCTACTTCGCCCCCGCGAGCCGAACCCATGGCTCCCCAGACACCGTATGGGCTCGAACCACCACCGGTTGCGAGTGGAGCCACAGTAGCCAAGTTCCCAGTATCAATCGACGCGGAAACGAAACGCACAGATCCGTCGGCCAACGAAGCGTTGACACCGCCCGTGTGTTGGCTTCCGGCACTATAGATGCCGCCGCACCAATGCGGTTGGTTTGTTGCGCTAGCAACCATGCAACTCGGAGAATTCGGTGGCAATATCGTCGTCACCCCGTTAAAGAATACATTTCCTGCCCAAGCCCGGTAGCCTCGCGCGGTATCGCCTGTGAAAACCAAGCTTTGATTGACAAATGCATTGTTGAGTCGCTGAGCGCGGCAGCTAAGTGGTGAATAGGCAGTCGGATCACCCGTTTGCACCACAACCATACCTATCGACGAAAGACTATCGGCGCGTGTGAACTCGATGATAGCAAACGTATTGCTCGTGCCATCGATGATGTCGCCCATGCCTGTAACGTATCGACCAAAAATCCCACGATTTCGAATCGGTAACTTCTGGCCAGAGATATCTGTGCTCTCCCGCTCCTGAACTCCGCCGATTATTACTTGCGATGCTGCGTAGTTGTCGCCAGCACAATAGCCGTAGTTTGACAATCCACGTGCTCGGTTTGCGTCGGTTGGTTCGGCGAAACCAGAGCTACTTGGGCATTCCAAGAACGGAACCCTTGTTCGGTACTGGGCTGCACCATTCCATGGTTCTATCGTTGGCAACATAGCATTATAGAGCGCGGTTCCCTCTATGTATGGCAGATCCGCATAGTGACCAGACATAGCATATCTTTGTCCCCAGCCTTGAATGGAGTTGGGGTTCACTCCACCTGCACCCGTTTGCATAGGTGGGAATTTCTTCGTCGCGGACTCGTAATTGTGCGCCGCAAGTGTTAGCTGCTTTAGATTATTGCTGCACTGCATGCGACGTGCGGCTTCGCGTGCGGCTTGGACGGCGGGCAAAAGCAATCCGACTAGAATTCCAATAATTGCAATAACTACAAGTAATTCAACCAGTGTGAAAGCTGGTCGACGGGAAAACGAAAATCGTCTCATAAACAAGAGCTCCTAGAAGGAAATTGAAAAATCAATCAAAGACCATTTGCCATTCTAAGGGGCAAAAAGGCGCTTTGCAACGTTCTTAGGTGTTTCTAGAAGGATCAATGCAACTGTATTGGGGGAATGGTTTCCCTCCAGGCCGTTGTCGAAATAAAGGAAATGCAATGAAAACATTCATTATTTCGCCAACGCTTTGCGCGGTGAGATTCCAACAGAAATTTAGGAGAAATCTAGAATTCAGCGATCCTTTTTTCACTTTCTGGGTTGCCGCATTGCTTTTCTATTGTTCTGAGCAGACATTGAACTGTGGTTAATCTTGATGAAACGCTTGCGATACAAAACCAAGCACGTTGGGCAATGCCTCCCGCCAGTAGCTCCATTTGTGTCCACCGTCGCGTACGCGAAATTCGTGTGGGATTTCTTTCTTTCGCATTGCGATATGCACCAACGCGTTTCCCTCGTAAAGAAAATCATCGTCACCGCAGTCGATGTACCAACGCACGGCCTTCTTTTGATCATCGGGAATACGGCTGATTAGTTCGAGAGTGCTGTGTTGCAAATAGTGAGCTTTGATTTGTTCCTCCGTTGGCTTGTCTGTGTCATTCTCCGCAGGGTTGCCGGGGCCGCGTCGAAGCGCGCGTTCCTTGGCCTCTTCGAATGATAATGGGCCGGTACTCGCGCTAAGCGGACATGCAGACGAAAAGAGTTCGGGATGGTGCAAAGCGTACATGAATGAACCGCCACCTCCCATCGAGAGACCAGCGACTGCGCGATAGCGTTTCTCGCTCTTGATCCGATATTCCTTTTCAACGAAAGGCATGAACTCCGAGAAGAAGAAATCTTCATACCGCCAATCGCCTCGCGCGTCGTTAAAATAGCCGCGACGGCCGGTGTTGGCATCCGGCATGACGATGACCATGGGAGTTGCTTTCCCCTCGCTGATGGCCTTGTCCGCGATCAGTTGGACTTCTCCGAACTGGACCCATCCTGTTTGATCGTCTCCACCACCATGCAACAAATAAAGGACTGGATAGCTGCGAGATGAGGATTCGTAGCCAGGTGGCAAATACACTGCGTAGTTGCGATCACCGCTCAATATCTGACTTTTCATCGAACAGGAATCCAATACTCTACTTGATTGAGACCGAGCAGAGCTGCAGAGGCAAGTAGTCAGCGAGAGAACCAAAAAAAGATACTTCATGATGAGAACTTTCAAAGTGCACAAGGTCAGCGATCCTGGTTGGGCAGTAGGAAGGGGTTTGGAAAAAACATGAAAACATTTTACTCGAGCCCATATCGATTTGGAATTGTTAGAACATCGATTACCAACGTCGCACTAGCTCGTGCGGTGTCGAATCAAACCTCGTCTCAATCGCGATGATCGACCACGAAATACACGAACGACACGAAAAATTGGAGACGCGTTGTTCTTCTCATTTCGTGTGTTTGGTGTGTTTCGTGGTTTGCTGACGCGCTGCGATTCCAATGTAGCTGCAGCAATGCGGTGTATCTCGGACGATTGTCCTGAGCTACAATACAAGCAACAGAAATTAATTCCACACGACAACTTTGAAATGTTAGGTTTCAGCATGCGTTATCCAACTCATCTGATTGCTCTATTGCTGATGTTCGGCCTTTTTTCGCCTGGTCGTGCGGAGGACGCATTCATTCCGTATCTAGCAACCGAGGATGTCGTTTATGGTCACAAGGATGGCATGGCATTGACCCTGGATGTCATCGAGCCGAATTCGGATCGAAACGGGCTCGGTCTGATACTCGTTTCTAGCGGCAGTTGGATTTCGAGGAAATCGGATAATCTTGAGGAGGAGGAGAAGCGTCGAAAATATGACCATTGGATGCAAGGCTTGATCAAGGGCGGATTCACACTATTCGTAGTTCGCCACGGAAGCAGTCCGAAATACTTTGTTCCAGAGATGACACCGGATATCTTGCGTTCGATTCGTTTCGTTAGAACTAACGCAGAGCGATTCCATGTCGATCCATTGCACCTCGGGATCACAAGTGGCTCATCTGGCGGCCATCTCTCATTAATGGCAGCAACTCATGGTGACGATGGCAATCCCCAAGCCAAGGATCCTATCGATCGCGTTAGTAGTCGTACCCAAGCAGTTGTCGCCTGGTTTCCTCCAACGGACATGGTCAACTGGGGCGCTCCAAAAAGCTTTGGACTTTTAGCGGTTGCAAAGCCAGGATTGTTCGAACGCATACTGGGCGAGATCAAGGACCTGGAACCGCAACTTAAAGAGATCTCTCCCATTTATTTTGTGAGCAAAGATTCGCCTCCATTGTTGCTCCTTCATGGCGACGCGGACAAAACGGTGCCTCTCCAACAATCCACCATCATGAAAACCAAGTACGAAGAATTGGGTCGGCCGGTTAAACTGATTGTCCAACCTGGTGGCGGTCATAGCTCGTGGACTGGTATCATGGACCAATATCCAATCGTTTGGGATTGGTTTCAAACGCATCTCAAGTAAAGCGTATAACAAGTAGTTAGACAAAAAATGAAAAAACGATCTCGCTTTCCGTGTAATCTGAAATCCGCATTGACGATAGCCTGTTGCTGTACGGTCATGATGATGGACAATGCATCGGCTCAAGAACCATTGCCTCCGATCAAATGGAACATGTTTACCATCAACGACCAATCACCCTTCGAAGCCTGCGGTGCAGCGGATTTTAACGGAGATGGTCAGATCGATATCTTTTGTGGGGATTCATGGTACGAAGCTCCCAAGTGGACACGGCATAAAGTTCGCGAAGTTCCAGCCGGCACCAATCCACATTATTACGAAGATTTTTGCGACTCTCCCTTGGACGTCAATGGCGATGGTAGGCCCGACATTGTTACCTGCAACTATTTTGGCAAGCGAGTAGGTTGGGTTGAGAATCCAGGTGGAGATGCAACGCAAAATTGGATCGAGCACGAAATCGATTTGCCGGGGAACATGGAAACTGGAGAATTAGTCGATATCAACGGCGATGGAAAACTTGATTTCCTTCCCAACGTTGGTCAATCAGTAGTATGGTATGAGTTGACGCAGCAGAAACCAAAGGTTGTTTGGACGAAGCATGACCTCGGCAACAAAGGCGCGGGACATGGCGTCGGTGCCGGCGATATCGATGGCGATGGCAAAATTGACATCATCACACCGAAAGGTTGGCATGAGCAACCAGCCAATGCCGCTTCGACGGACTGGCCATTTCATGCCGAATTTGAACTTGGCTCGGCGGGGATTTTTATCCACGGTCGCGATGTAGATGGTGACAAACTAGCCGATGTTGTTTTCGGAATGGGGCATGGCTTTGGACTGCATTGGCTAAAACAATCGAAATCCAACGATGGGGGGCGTGAGTGGAAGAAGCTGGACATCGACACTACTTTTTCTCAAGTGCATACATTGATTTTTGCCAACCTGGACGGCAAGGGAGAGCCAGAGTTGATTACCGGCAAACGAGTATACGCACACGAAGTTGAGCCGGGCGACACGCAAGCATCCGTTGTGTTTGCATATCAATACGACCGTTCCGCAGGAAAATGGCTTAAGGAGACCATTTTCCGTGGCGAGCCAGCTTTGAATGCGCCTAAGGATGCAAAGGATAGGTGGGCTCTCAAAGACTTTCCTCGTGGCAGCGCGGGAACGGGATTGCAGATGGCTGCCATTGATATCGACCAGGATGGTGACATCGATTTGGTTTGCCCAGGCAAATCGGGATTGTACCTATTTGAAAATCTTGGCAGGTAGGAATTAAACTGCAGTCCCGGCCGTGAGATCTGTGCTCGGTAACCGAATTAATGCGACATGACATACGTGAGTACGTTGATTGCCAATGCGTATGCGTCGATAGAGAATCGTTGGAAGAATTCTTCGTCATCACCTTCGCGTTCCCAGCCATCTGCGATATCGGTGTTGTGGGTTGCAATCGCAATCAATCGACCTCGGTCATCGTTAAGTCCCCGAAAATGGACTTGGGATAAATCCGCATCGCCGCCGTTAGGGCGCTTGTGTATCCACGACGGATCATAGCTAACTCCGTTTCGACGATAGAATTGAATGGCTGTAATCTGCGGGCACTTTTTCAATGGGTAGACTGCGGACAAGATCGGATGATCGCTTGGAATATCAAACCATTTCCAATTGGGTGCGACGCCCTTCATGTTGTTTTCAAAATTGTCCCATTCGGCTTGTCCCCAAAAATCATCTACCCAGAGGAACCCACCTTTGTCGAAGTAGGACTTCAAACCCTTTTGTTCCTCTCGAGTAAGGTCTTGCCATCCCGGATCGCTCATGAAAGCGAATGGATAATCCATGAGTCTTGCATCGGTCAGCCTCAGTAACAGTGTTCCCTGATTGGCCTTGATGGTGGTCAGTTGATTGAGTCGCCAGGTTAGATTTTTTGCGCCTACAGGGTGGTCTGTTGCCCAGCGCGGAATCCAGCCTGCGTCCCCTCGATAGTAGGCTTCTCCGTTCCCACCAATGCTATCGTAAACAATGCGAACAAAGGTGAAGTGGTCCGGACAGAATTTTGACAAATCCAAGTCCGACTCTTGAGCCATCAAACCGTTGTTTAACACAAGGATAGATAGAACGAGTATTGGAAAGAAGCTGAAGTTCATTAAAGGCAGGCGGGGAGAAGCGAGCACACAATGCATTCATGTATGGATTAATCGAGGACGAGGACTGCCGACTATTCTACCCTGTGTGTGAGTGAATCGGTGGGCATATGGCCCAGGGGGCAACGCGTTCTGGGCCTCCTAGTAGCGAGACTCTTTCTCTGGCTTGATTCGACGAACGATGTCCCCTTCTAGTTCTTCGTCCATTTCGTGGGCGACCATTACTCCTTGAAAAGCAGTTTTCAATCGAATGGCTTGGCTTTCGAGCGCATCGCTTCGTCGGTCTCGACTACGAACTGGACTAATTTGCAATTCAAGTAGGGTACAGGTCTTTACGTTGCCCTTCTTGCCACCGGCGTTCATCTCCAATTCAGTCACGCCGATTTCCATAACAAACTTGCCTAGTCGCTCGTTTTTGGTCTGAGGAATTGGAGTTCTACGACAGTCCACCTCGAGTACAATCTTGTCGCATCCAACGTCGATGACGGACGCATTAAACTCGCTAACAAAACCTTTGAGCTTCTCCAGAGTCACGTCTCTTGGAACATTCGTGAGCAGTTCGTACTGCTGCTTGAAAGGTACGGCCTGTGAAAGCCAACCAAACCAACCGCGACCGTTTGATGTTTTCTGTTCGTTCTTTGCAGAACTTGCATTCACGGTTTTCGAATCCAGCCCAAGTCCCACAACGCGATCTCGACCGGTATCTTTTGCGATCAAAAGCGCTTGATCCGCTCGTTCGAGAACGGTTTCTCCAGTGTCGCCCGGCAATACCGTGCTTACGCCGAAGCTAGCCGTGATGCAAGCGTTACGAATGGCCGCGATGGGTGTTCGCTGAAGTTTTTTGCGAATGGATTCAGCCCACTCTTTGGCTTCTGTAAAATCGCACTCACTGCACAGCATCACAAACTCTTCGCCACCAAAGCGTGCGACGAAGTCTGTTTCTCGGCAGGATTCTTTAAGTACTTTTGCAAACACGATCAGCGCTTCGTCCCCGACTTGGTGCGAGAAGTTGTCGTTGATCTTTTTGAAAAAGTCGATATCGCAGATAATTACACTGCCGACCCGATTGTTTCGTTGATGATATTCGACGAAGTCTGGCAACTGTCGATTCAACTCGCCTCGGTTTGCGACTTTAGTGAGTTGATCTTGGCTGGCTCGTTCGCGAAGGTGCGCTATTTTTTGTTCGAGGACTGCGGTCTCGCTGATGTCTTCCAGGATCATGGCGCCACCGCACAAGTGTCCAGCATCGTTAAAGACCGGAATGACATCGATCTTTACGTGGAGCATTGGAGAACCATCGAGGCGGATTGCATATCGTTGGCTAATGACTTGTCCATCACGCATGAGGGCCGCGAACGGGCATTGCGATGGATCCAATGCGAAACCCTCATTATCGCAAAGGGAAGCGAATGCGGTGTTCCAAGTCCGGTGATAGACTGAGCTCGCGGACTTTCCCGTCATGCGTTCGGCGGTGGAATTCCAGTCTAGCACCCGGAATTCAGAATCGACAAAAATTACACCGTCCTGGATATGGTCCATCATATGGCGATAGAAAGTGTCGTTCAGTTTGTGAACCAGAACGCTACCGGATTTTTTACACTGGCTAGGCGAGTTTTGAATTTCGGACTTATCTAATTTAAAGAAGCTACTTTCTTCGGTTGCTTCCATTTTTTTCACCCAACGTCGAGCCGCAAGCTCCATCACGTTTGCATTTGGATTGAGAACAACATCGGCAAACGATCGGACCAAGCGAGGGTCAAACTGAATTCCGCTCTGTCGGAAGATTTCCGCTAAGGCTGCCTCGCGCGACATCGGTTCACGATAGACTTGCTGCATGGTCATAGAATCATACGCGTCGATGATGTTGATCAATCGACTGGCTAAAGGCGCTATTTCTGTTGAGTTGCAGTCGTTGGACGAACTGAATCGAGTGCCAATTCCCCGAATGGACAGCATTAAGTCGCTTGACGCTCCCGCGGCCAGCAGGATTTCGGCACCAACCTGAATGTGCAAGTCCATCATGGACTTTTCGCCCTCCGTCAACTTCTCCGGTTTCTGTAGAACGCGATCGGGAATTCCAATTTTTCCAATTTCGTGTAGCAAACCAACGGTCTCAAAAAGCTGTAAGTGCTCTTCATCCAACTTGCAACTGATCCCCCAGGCGGAGGCCCAGAGTGCAACTCGCAATGAATGTGATGCGGCTGGACCGTGTTTCGCTCGCAGTGCAACATAGAGACTAGAAATTGAACCTAGCCGGGCGTGAGCCATGTCAAAGTGCAATGGCCCAAATTCCGGGCCCGTCTCTGCGGAATTTGGCGAACAAACGAACGACCACGGGTCGGCGTGAGCGACACTTGTGGAACTTGCCTGGATCGAAGGTGATTCGGTCATCGCTCGACTAATGTTAGGTTTACAATCGGTAGTCCGTAAACTACTAGGAGGCATTCAATGAAACGTGCTGCTCGCACGTGAGAACGATGCAAAAACCTAGGACACTAATTCGATTTGAGCAAATCCCTCCTGCACCTTGCAAGTAAACGGTTACGATATCGCTTATCAATAACCAAAATATTCGGATTGTAGGGGCTTTTCATGCGTGCGGCGATTGTATGGCTTACTTTACCTAATGCGCTTGTAGCGACTATGGTATGCTGCTTCCTGTAGCATGGCCCCC
>JANLRK010000420.1:0-38684 GCA_031361585.1 Pirellula sp.
GTTTTCAAAGCTGCTGAAGCCTCGCGCAGCACTTTTGATTGATTGAATCTTGCTGTTAAAGCCTTCGCTGGCCGCGTTGGTTATTCGATGGGTAACGTAGCTCAGCAATCCAGAAAGGTGTCGCTTCAGCATCGTCGCGACTTTTGCTATTGGTGGCAATTTACTACGAGTCGCCCAACTGTGCCACGTCGTAAAAAACACTGTTGCTTCCTCGACGCTTCCGCATTCCCAAAAGTAGCGAAAGTTTTCTTTCATCGACCATGCTCGACCGGTATTAAGATCGGCTTGTCGTAACGAAAGCATCAGAGCACTTTTGTCTTCGGGTAAGTTTTCCATCGCATACAACCATAGCTGCCGCGTTCCTTTGAGACGATCATCACCTTCCTCGCTCAATTGAACATGTTCTTGCCTTCGGACCTTGTCGACCGCTTCGCCCAAATATTTACTGACGTGAAATTTGTCATGAACGATTGCTGCATCTGGACACGCTGCACGAGTCGCTTCCATGAAAGGAGACCACATATCCATCGACACCGCTTGGATCAGCTTTCGTTGCAATTCATCCATCAATTGCCACAGTTTATCGGCGGCAGCTCGCGTTCGCTCCGGAACAACTTCCAAGACTCTTGCGTTATCGACATCTGTCATGATCGAGACATAATCCTGGCCCTTTCCAAAACTCTTTTCATCAATGCCGACGTTTCGAATGTTGGACATGTTGCGACGAACAATGGCACGCGCAACGGCTCGATCCATGATCGACTGTACCGCTTGCCAATCGACGTTAAGAAGTTTCGCCGCCGCCGACATGCTCGAACACGCCTTGATTACTTCCACTGCCATGTACTCGAACAGAAGTGTGAATCGCGAATGCTTACCAGCCCATGGGACTGGCTGGGTAAGCACGCCGCATGTGCTGCATTCGCTTCGAGGAACAGAAGCATGAATTGTCGTAGTGAACTGCATCGTATCGAGGTGACGCCACGTTCGTTCCGGGGCCATATCAGCTCGCGGACAGCTACATTTGCATTCCGGGGGATGGAGATGGAAGGCATGGCGAAGGAAGATCAGATCAGTAGGTCGCATTTCGGACAAGTCAAGTAGCAGAAACGGTTTCGTTTCTAGAGGGAATTTCCAACTGCTGTTGGGCGTAATCCTACGGGATATGAGTTGTGCATTTCAGCGGAAGGGAATGATGTAGGCTACAGTACGGAGTTGCGACTTTGCAACCTGAAGCTGGCAGCGCAAGTCACTCTCGGCAGGAGTGACTTACCGTCTATGCAATTGCAGATGCCGTAACGCAAGAAGAAATAGCTTCGACTTTAGAAGTATGTGCTGTTCTCGAGATCAGTCGGAGTGCGTTCTATCTTTGGAATGAAGGGTTCGATTCCCACAATTCGCGAGGAGAAAAACATGGAATTGACGCCGCAGCCAGACTTGCCACTCTTTTTGGCGACTTTGAAAAACGATTTGGGCAGCATCGAAAGAATTTCGTTGTGCAGTCACCATAAATTGCTATGCTCATGTTCAAGGAGCGAACTATGAAAAGACGACAATTTATTACCAACACCATGCTGGCCGCCTGCGGAGCGTTTGCAGCACGCTCTATGTTTTTGCGACGAGCTTCGGTGTTGACTTCGTTCCGTCATGGCCCGGTATGGAGCTTCGAGCCCGTCGTGGGTGACGGCAAATGGATATGGCGCGAGCCACCGAAAGCGGATCGAGGGTATCTTGAGCCGAGAAGCTACGACGTGAGCATCGGAGTGGAGTTGGGAGGCGTCGAAAACACTTGCGAAGCAATGGCAACGACGCCGGTACCCGTCAATCATCCCGAGCAGCGAGTAGAGCAAGTATCTATTGAGAAGATCGGATGTGAAGCCTTCATTCGTGAACTTACGCCTGGTGCCGGGCAACTTGTAATTCATGCCCCGGAGATCGCGGTCGGGCAAGTGGTCAAGGCAATTGCGCACTACAAAATCACCTTGTTCAAGCAATATCAAGGGTATGAGCAAGAGCAATTTCCATTTTCACAGACCGTCCCGAACGATGTCCGAGCCACATCAATGGGAGATAGTCCGGGCATTCAGTCGAATGCGTCCGCTGTCCGAAAGCTTGCCAACGAAATCGCGAAAGAGCATACCCATCCGTGGGACAAAGCTCAAGCGTTTGTGAAATGGATTCGCACCAGTATTCGGCCGCAACTTGGCACGTACACAAGCGTGTTAACGGCCATTCAGAAACGGGTGGGAGATTGCGAAGAAATGTCGGCACTGTTTGTGGCTTTTTGCCGCGCAACAGGCATTCCAGCGCGGCTGGTTTGGGTCCCAAACCACAACTGGGCCGAGTTTTACTTGACCGACTACGACAAGAAGGGGCGTTGGATTCCTGTGCATCCGGCCTGTTATAATTGGTTCGGTTGGACGGGTGCTCACGAGCTCGTGATTCAAAAAGGGGATCGCGTGCAAATACCTGAGCAAAGCAACCCGAGTCGACTTGTGATGGATTGGTTGCGTTCAACGGGACGTCCGAAGGCCAACTACATTGCGTCCCTAAAACCGCTTCCGCCAACGGAGTCGGGAGATGCTGGCCCAGGTGAAAGAACCAAAGACACCAAGACAGGCGAATGGCGGATCACCGGCAAACATGCGCTGGATAAGTATGCGCGAAGGTAGTGTGGCTGAGTTTTTCCTGTGAACCTAGTTTGAGCGACAGATGTCTAGCGGACATCATGAAAGTAGTCGCCCTTAACGAATCGCCGCAACTCGTCTGCTGCAAGACGGTTAGCCCCGAGGACTTAGCGGTCGGGGACTTTATCGCAATCACGCGATCCTTAATCGAATCGCCATCGTTTCTATGGTGCTGTGATGCGACACTTCAAAAACGCGAGGATTTGGTCCGATTGTGGTTGATGCCAACTGATATTCAACCGCCACTGAAAGTCTGCGCAGTTTGCTTGCCATTCGTTTTGACCAAATCAGTGGATCGACGGAGCAGACTGGTGGATTTGAGGAAGGTACAAATCGTTCGCGTCGACCCGAAGTTTGGTCGTAGGGTTCGCAAACAATATCGTAAGCTCAAGTCGTGACGACGGCCGTTTGGTTCGTCCATAATGTAGATGACCCACAGCATCAAAGATCAACGCAATATTATGATTTCTATCCCTTGACGCTGACAACTATCGACTCGATAGCAGCGTGACCGGACTTGCGAAAGGGTCTCGGAAGCGGTTGAGCATTTCCTTTTTCGTCGATCGTGCGGCAGCGAAAGGTGTATTCGCCTTCGGAGACACCAGGAATAACCGCGGCCCAATGCGCATTGGTGAATCGAAGTGGCCAGCTCTTCGGAAACCCTTGGTCGTCAAAGCCATAAGTTTGTGCAGGGACTTTATTATCGCTAAGTCCGTTCCAAAGTTTTGGTGCTGGTAGTATATCAGCATCTTTCCAAGTTCCTTGGGTAAAGTAGGGATCGTCCACCGGGCCCGGAACGGTATTCGATTCGAACGAGACTTGGACCTTGGACAAGCCGCCGATACCGACTTGCGCATAACCTGATACAGGGATCGGTTCCCCGGATTTGACTTGACGAGGCAGAGACAGCGTTGCAGCAAAAGTTTTAAGAAAGCTGTCTACATCATTGTTTTGTTCTGCATACGTGTCATTGGCGTGGGCTAAGTTGGTTAGTACCACATGCGAGAGCCATTTGATCGATTTGAATCCGTAGGCTTCGGGCACAACGATGCGCACCGGCCCGCCTCGCTCTGGATCGAGCCATTGTCCGTTAAGTTTGTAACACAAGATCACTGGCGGCAAATCGAATGGATCTTCCAGCACACGTCCGATGGGGAGCGAGCTGCGAAACAATTGCTTAGGATCATCGTTGTGGTAGCCGTAATAAAAAACGCGGCGAAGATTTTCTCGGGGTTGTGTTAGCCAAACAACTTCGCGAAGCGGTACTCCTTCCCACAGCCCCATCCCAAGTGGGCAACCGAGATTCAAACAAGTCATCACCTTCGGAAACCGGACGGCGTGTCTTTCAGCCAGCATTAAGAGCGCCTCGAAATCGAACGCAGTTCCATCTTGCTTACTCAATTGCTTTCCAAGCGTTGCGGGAAAGTCGGGATCCGAGATGACCTCTAGTTTCCAGGTTTCTCGGGTCAGGCCAGCTTCGCGTTTCTTGTCGTCTGGCAGCGAATGCGGTAGGGGCTTGCCTCGGGAAACATCTCGAAAGTCTTCAGGCGGTGTAAAGTACGGTTCTCGTTGCGCCCCAGCCTTGTCCGGTTTTTGGCGTTTTGATTGCGTTGATGCCGTGCCATCGTCCGCAAAAGCCAGCATGACCGACGGAGTTGCCGTCAATCCAAAAAGCCCTAGCTGCAAAAAGTAACGCCGAGCTAAGCGGCAATGTTCATCGACGAATTCGCGTTGGTCCATTTTGAAATTTTCTGTTTTGCGATCTGCGTTAAGCATATTGACGCTGCAATGGCAGCGTAAAGACACTCTCGGCACGAGTGACCTACGGTAGGTCGCACCTGCCGGGCCTGCCGGGTGCGACAGTGAATTGCGTCTTATTCAGCTCGTACTATTTCGCTTGCGCGTTTATGGACGTCCCTGAATGCATCCGCGATACGATCCATTTCAGATCGCGATTTCAGCAGAGTCGTTTGACCAAACCAAACAGCTTCTTCGCATAGTTTGTCATTGACTGGACATTGGCTCCGTTCAACCCAGTCGGCCATCTTCTTCTCGCCGTAGATACGAAGGTAGTGGGGGTTCGAAGCAATCGCCTTGACATGGGGCGTTTTATTCAAGCTGGTGTAACCACTACTTGCATTGACGCCTTGTCTGCCTAACTCCTTTAGAAAAGCGGCACGTGGAAGTCCTGCGAACTGACTTTTGTCATAATGCAGCATATAGAGGTGCCATGCACTGCGCGTGCAACCGTCGGTGAGCTTGGCCGGGCTGATCCCCGAAATCTCTTGGAGCAATTTGGTGAGATAGGCTGCGTTCGAATCTCGCAACTTTGACTGATCCTCTAGTCGAACCATTTGAGCAAGCAAGAGGCTTGCCTGAAACTCGGTCAATCGAAAGTTGGAACCGCGTCCGGAGCTGGCTGCCGGCTTTACGCCTCCAGGAGTGTGAAAGTTATAACAAAGATTGGCGAAGTTCTCATCGTTAGTGAGTACAGCCCCTCCCTCGCCGCAATTGAGATTCTTCGTTGATTGGAAACTAATACAACCAGCGAGGCCACTGGTGCAAACCGGCTTGCCTCTCCATTCGGCGAGCGGTGCCTGGCAAGCATCTTCGATCACCGTCAGTTGACCAGATTTCGCGATGGCATTGATTGCATCCATATCTGCTGGAGACCCACCGATGTGGACCGGCAGAAGTAGTTTGGTCGCTGGAGTAACGGCCGCTTGAATCTTGGTCGGATCGATTTGAAAAGTCTGAAGGTCGCTGTCCACGAATACCGGCAGCGCATAACTATTGGTGATTACGTTGAACGTGGCGACAAACGTGTAAGGCGGCATAATTACTTCATCGCCTGGACCAATCCCAAGTGCACCGAAGGTGGTGAGCAACGCGGTAGTGCCCGAGGATGTGGCGATACAAAAACGTGCTTTCATTCTTTCAGCGAATGCCGTTTCAAAGGGCACCATTCGGCGACCACCAGTTGTCCGCCCCCAGGTGCCTGAATTGAGAACGTCGAGCAATGCAGAATCCTCCGTCGAATCCCAGACGGGCCAATCGACCTTGGATTTTTCCACCACTGCGACGGATGTTTTGTCGGCAGGTGCCGCACTCGCGACATGCGAACCTAGACAAGCTCCCGCACTTGCGATCGTAGTGCTGCGGATAAAATTCCTTCGACTGAACGATGTTGACATGAAGGCACTCCGGAAAAAATGGCCAACGGTTATTAATGCGGCGATCGCATGCTGCTTCGTAGGGTTCTAGCCGTCCGCGTAAAGACGTTGATTGTAACATAGCACGATGGTCATTTGCTACCGCTCCATTTTGCCAACGTCACTCTCGTCCGGAAATCCCGAGGAAGCGTTAAGGCCTATTCTCATCTTCAATGCGATCGATTCAGCCAATACTCAAAGAAACGATAGATTTGTTCGTTGGATTCCTCCGTGGGATTGTGCTTGTCGCGACTGGTCATGGCAACGTGTTGCTTCAAGCCGAGGAGTTTGTTTACTGCAATCGAATGGTTGAGGACGGCCCATCGGGTTGGCGGATCTTCCTCTCCGCCTGATACCAAAAACGGTCGAGGGGACATCAAGGCATGCAATTCGTGCAAATCATGGCCGGTTTCAATCAGCGTTTTGTAGGCTCCGGTTCGAGGACTTTCGTCGCGCACAAGTCCGGGCTTGCGCGTTATGGTTGGATCCATACCGAGATACCACGGTTCCTGGTAATTAATACTCTCGCGTTTTTCATCGAATACAATTCCTGGGTCCGACCAAGCTGCGCAAGCGTATTTGTCCCAAAGGCACGAGCCGAACATGGCCCACTTTCCTCCATACGAATGTCCGACAATTCCGATCCTCTTGGAATCGACCTCAGGCAATATGGCCAGCGCGTTCCAAGCGTTGGCAGCAATGTATCCAAGGTAGGATAGTGGCTGGCATTTTGCTTGATTGCTCAGCACCGGCTTGCGAGCATCGCCGCCGGGTGATCCGATGGCTAGGGCAACAAAGCCGCGGAGCGCAAGTTGCCATGCAAAATCACGAAGCGGATTTTTGCTTAGACCAACACTCGTTTCCGGGTCATAGTAAGGGACAAAGACGGCGGGAAAAGGCCCCTGCCCTTTCGGAATCAGTAGGTAGCCCTCGCTCGTTTGATCAAGGGCGATCTGAACGCGAATGCGGCGCTGCGTTACATCTCCACGAACAATTGTTTCGAGTATCTCCATCGATGGATGTTCGACAACCGACGGCCACGATCCAAGGATGCGTTCCCAATCTGCAATTATTTCTTTCCGTCTCCGTTGCCAGTCCGCTTGCGACATAGCCAAGCTACCATCGTTGAACATTAGCGGTGATCGAAGCGTTGCCAAAAGACCCTCGAACTCGCGCGGCACTCTCGCAAAGGGTGCGTCACGTTGAGTTTGGGCCAACGAAGTATCGGCTGTGCTCGAAATCAAGGCAGCAGCCACAACTCTGCCGATAAAGTCGCGCCTCAACTCGTTGTGATCCATAAGTTGGCCTCTATCAGTGCTTTCCGGTAACAAAATACTCTATTGCTTTTCCATGAGGCCTTTGCAACGTCGAAGAACCCCTCGCTCTATCATCCTATTCCTTTGTCGAATCATCTGCAACTTTTGGGAAAAACCATCGGCGTTCCTTTGTCATTGTGCCGCGAGAGGGCGATAGCAGCGATGGCAAATATATTGCTAGACTATTTGGCGGATTCCAACAATGTCGAACGTCAAAACAAGAATGATAACTAATCCATGAGCCATCAGCAAAAATTCTCGTGGCGTCAAAGACTGTTGAGTTTTGCCAATGCCATACGAGGCATTCAAGACATGCTCAGGACCCAGCACAATGCCTGGCTTCATGCGGGGGCCACCGTTTTTGTTTGTGCGACTGGGTTCGCTTTGGGAGTATCTAAATTGGAATGGTGTGTCCTGGTACTTAGTTTTGCGGCGGTTTGGATGGCCGAGGCACTCAACACCGCGGTGGAACTACTGACCGATCTCGTTTCGCCAGACTTCCATCCGCTTGCAGGTAGAGCCAAAGATGTAGCCGCCGGTGCGGTTCTTGTAGCGGCCATCGGGTCGGCAATCGCAGGAGCAATCGTTTTGCTGCCGCATGCTTGTCAGCAATGGAATCGATAGAGCTATAAGTCAACCAATGAGGCATATGTCAATCGCGGACGAAAGTACATCGTAATGCGGTCAGATCGTAGCAGTGCGGAATGATTAAGGGTACTTTATACAGTTCCGTTGGAATAATTTCGAATACTTACTGAGTGAATTACATGACTTACCCACGCGGCTCGCATTTTTCGTTCTCCTTTGAGTTAATCCTGTGGCAAATGGTTTGTTGGCCAATTGCATGTGCGTTTCCCGTCGTCTCGAATCTAGGTGCTCAAGAAAAAGCCGTTCCCGTTTTTGCAGACGGTGAAGCCCAGATCGTGGAAGGCTTTAAAGATTCCAAGGATTGGATTCGCCATGATCTTTGGGTCGAAACAGAATTTGATTCCGACGCAGATGGAAAGCTCGATCGAATGCATGTCGACGTAACTCGACCCAAGCAGACCGATACCGAAGGTTTGAAGTTACCCGTTATCTACGAATCGAGTCCGTATTTTGCTGGAACAGGCTCGACGGATCCCAAACATTTCTGGAATCCTCGTCATGCGTTAGGAGACAACCCGCCCAAACATGACGACCCGCCTGCATTTACCGCAAAGGGAAAACGGCCCATCATTTCGAATTCGCAAACTGCCAAATGGGTCCCACGGGGGTTTGTTGTAGTCCACTCTTCTTCACCAGGGACGGGCTTGTCGCAGGGGTGTCCGACAGTCGGTGGGGACAATGAGTCCTTGGCGCCCAAAGCCGTTGTCGATTGGCTTTGCGGTCGAGCAAAAGGCTTCTCCGAAGTGGATGGTACGGAAACAGTGAATGCATTTTGGTCGTCCGGGAAAGTCGGCATGACGGGTACCTCGTACAATGGAACCATCCCGCTTGCTGCCGCCACCACTGGTGTTCAAGGCCTTGAAGCCATCATTCCGATAGCGCCGAATACATCCTACTACCATTACTATCGCTCCAATGGTTTGGTGAGGCACCCTGGGGGATATATGGGCGAAGATATCGACGTCCTCTACAACTTCATCCACAGTGGCAACGAGGCAAAACGGGATCATTGCGACTGCGAAGTACGAGACAAGGAAATGGCCAATGGACAGGATCGAATCACAGGTGACTACAACGAGTTCTGGGCGGGTCGAGACTATCTTAACGATATGGGACCCATGCGGGCAGCTCTTTTGATGTCTCACGGTTTTAATGATTGGAATGTCGTACCAGAGCATAGCGTGCGTATTTACGAATACGCCAAAGCCAAGGGACTACCCGTTCAATTCTATTGCCATCAAGGGGGGCATGGGGGCGAACCACCGCTGAGCATGATGAATCGTTGGTTCACGAGGTACCTGCACGGAGTTGATAACGGCGTTGAAAAAGATCCACGATCGTGGATTGTCCGAGAACACGACAAGCGATCGGACCCCACTGCTTATGTGGACTATCCACACCCCGAGGCTAAATCGGTTTCATTGCACCCTACCAAGGGAGGTAATAGTCAGGGCGAACTTTCTACGAAGTCATCGCCAGAAAAAACTACAGAAATGATCGTCGACGATGCGACCATTTTTGGACGCGATCTCGCACAAGCAGAATCTTCAAAACATCGATTACTATTTGCAACACCGGAACTCAAAGAGCCGATACATCTCTCCGGCTACGCAAAAATAAAAATCAGGTTGGCATCGAGCAAGCCTGCTGCAAACTTAAGCGTTTGGTTGGTGTCGTTACCGTGGGTCGAAGCCCCCAACGGAAAGTTCACGGACAATCTGATCACGCGAGGATGGGCTGATCCTCAAAACCATCGCTCGATGACAGAGAGCGAGCCACTGGTGCCAAATCAATTCTATGACGTCCGTTTTTCTCTTCAGCCAGACGATCAAATCATTGCCGAAGGTGAAAAAATTGGTTTGATGATTTTTTCTAGCGATAAAGAATTTACGCTTCATCCGGAAGCAGGTACAGAACTCACTGTGGATCTCCAAGAGACAGTCCTGGAGTTACCGATTGTCGGAGGAGACGCAGCTTACCAAAAAGCGATTGCGAAATAGTGCCTCTCGTATCGGCAAACGATGTGTACCCTGTGAAAGAAAATCAAACTGGCAACAACATGCTCGACGGCTTATTTCTTGGCTGATTGGCGTTTCGCAGTGAAATCGATCTCACCTTCATTGCCATCCAAGTCGTATTTGATTTTGCCCTTCATGCTATGACCATAAGGGCGCCCGGAGTAATCAGCTTTGAGTTTTCGCCCGTCGATGCTCGCATCAATGTGAAATTCCAATTTGTTATCACGGATCTTTAGCCGAGTTGCATCGACGACGGTTCCCTCGGCCACTGTGTATTTTCCTTGCAGTGTTTCGCCTGTTTTGGTAATGACCATGCGTGGCTCGAGTTTATTTCCGTTGGCATCAATAACGATGTTCCATTGTCCAACGGCGTCGTCCAACTGAACAGATCGCTTAGGAGTCCACGGATACTCCTGAGTGCCAGCCTCAGTGATTACCTTGACGGTTCCGTCGAGATCATCTTGCTTCATTTTTCCAGTGAATTCGAGCGAAACGGATTGGTCCTTCCATTTGTATTCAACCGTACAAGATAGTTGATTGTCCTTTAGTTTGGCAGCTTTGACCTCAACCGGATTTTCAGGCACGCCTTGAAAAGATCCAGTCAATTTTCCGTCGTCGAGATTGAGCACCAATGAATCCTCGCGAGTTTTACCATCCATTTCGTAACTCCAACGCCAGGTTCCAGACGGATCCGAGGCCGAGTTCTGGGCCAGCGCGGTCGAACAAAAAAGAGACAAAGCAATCAACTTGAAAATGGGGGACGCAAGCGTCATGGCGGTTTTCCTGAAAAAGTAAAAAGTGCGAGGAACCAACTAGCCGTAATAGGCGATCGAAACAGAAGATCGCAAACGGAAAAATACCGTGGCAACTTTTTGCGTTAACGACTCGTTTCCACTATTGTAGCAATCGTTCGTGCAGTCTGTATGGTCTTCGGTGAAAGCGTAGTGATTGCTTGCTCGACCAAACTTGCTACTCAGGCTATTCTGATGGTTTGCCATGCAGGCCTTTTGACACCCGCATTCCTTTCCACCGGTTGAGAATCCAAATGTTTTTAAAACTTCATTTCCCGTCGGTTCGAAGCCTTCGCCTTTTTTCGTTAACGCTGTTCAGTTTGGCATGCACCACGGTGTTTGCAGATGACGCCTATGTAGAACGTCCGGGCACTGGAGGTAACGGCAACATCGTGATCGGCCCTGAATATTCGCTCGATCCTGACTTAACGGATCGTGGAAACCCCAAGGGTAAAGAATTTAAGTTTGCGATGCCGCTAGCGGACAGCAAGATCTTTCGCGGTGACGATTCGACTCTTGAACCCAAGAAGAAGGTGCGAACGGAGAGAAAAATCTCCGTTTACCTGCCAGCGATTTACAAGGACGGCACGAAAGCGCCCATTCTCGTAATGCATGATGGGCCGAGCAACCTCAACTTGGTACGCAACGCGTTGGACAATCTCACCATCGCTACCGATCCACAACGCAAATTGCCAGCCTTCATCGCCATCGCCGTCGAGAACGGTGGGGACGATAGCAAGGGGAGCCAGCGCGGTCTCGAATACGATACGATGTCCGATCGACTCGCACGCTTCATCAACGAAGAAGTGTTGCCTGCAGTGCTAAACAACGAGGAGATCAAAGCTGCCTATCCTAACATCGCCTTCACCGACAACCCATGGGGCCGGGCAGCAATGGGTTGCAGTTCCGGCGGGGCGGCGGCTCTCACCATGGGGTGGTTTCGGCCTGACTTGTTTCGACGATTGATAACCTATTCGGGTACGTTTGTCGATCAACAGGATGATGACGCGCCCGACGAAGCGCGCTACCCGCTCGGCGCGTGGGAATACCATTCCAGTATGAAGCTCATCGAAACGAGTGAAAAGAAACCGCTGCGCATTTTTACCCATGTATCCGAGAACGACAACCGAGCCAAAGATCCTGAAGAGACATATCATAATTGGGTCATGGCTAACGAACGCACCGCTGCAGCACTGAAGGCCAAGGGTTACGACTACCGCTATGTGTTCAGCCGTGCAACCAAACATTGCGACCAGAAAGTGTTTCAGCAAACGCTAGCTGATACCTTGGTATGGACGTGGCGTGGTTACCACGCAGAGTGATATTATGCTGCCTTCAGCTGACATAGCGCCAGCCGACCGAAAAATGTCGTGGCCGACGCTGCTAGTTAGAGAATGCATAGTGAAATGTCATTCTCGTCACGCTCGGCAAGAGTGACCTACTGGGAGTGCGAGTCACTCTCGGCAAGCGTGCCCTACGGTAGGTTGCTAGTAGGCAGCTTTGGTATTTGCTGTTACTAGCACTGCGTCAGTGGACTCAGAACGTTTGGAAGCCGAATTGGTAAGGCAGTTACAACCTTTGCGATTGCATACTCGACGTCGAAGGTTGAGTCCGTGAGCGACTACCAGAAGCAATCCACCTAGCGGCGTCATCCAAGGCTGAACGATCGCGATTAACGCAGGGCTTGCCGAACTTGCGAATACCGTTTCGGACTCGGTAGCGTGGTCGGGTGTGAGGCTATGTGACGCTAGTTCATCGGCTGCATGTTTATGCCCTGCGTGTAGATCGGTGGTAGAAGCAACTGCATGCGAATGCGAACAGCACTCGTTTGGCAAGAAAAACGCAGCCGCGATGATCAATCCCAATCCGCCAGTAGAAAGGGACAACACGCGATAGTCTCGAAATCGCATGAAAGCGGGCCAAATGGCCAACGCGACCATTCCAACACAAACGACCGCGGCAATCTGATGGAATCTAGGATTCGCCATCCACTCGGTAAATGTCAAAGCGGGCAAAAAAGCTATCAAAATCGGAGTCGCAGCGCAGTGAACTGCACAAGCCACAGAAGCAACGATTCCCAAAGTATCTTTCCACCGATTCAAGCTTTTCTCCATGGTATAGTTGTCCCGCCGCTGTAAATCGAAGCTTGGTGCAAGATATTTGCGTTTTGCCCCGATGTAGATCGGTAGATTATCATATCGAATCGAGGCGCACATGCAATGTTATTGCAAAAGATTTTATGAATATTTGCAGTCTGATTGTCCAAGGCTAACAAACCGAAGGGTCAACATTGATGAACGAGGCACACCGGTTTAGTCCGACCAAGGAAAGGGTTCGAACGAACTATGTGGCGGTTCTGGATCGCATCCAACAAGCTGCCAGTCGCTCCTCCCGGAACTTGGCAGATATTCAGTTGATTGGAGTCACAAAATACGTGGACCAAACCGTTGCACGATGGCTCGTGGAGTTGGGATGCAATCATTTGGCTGAGAGCCGTCCCCAAAATCTTTGGGAGAAGGCTGCCGCCCTGTCGGATTTGGTCATCCATTGGCACTTTATCGGACATCTACAAACCAACAAAGCGAAACGCACGTTACCCATGGTCGCAACGATGCACTCCTTAGACTCCTTGCGACTTTTGGCACAGATTCAGCCGGCTGTGTTGCAACGTGAGAATCCGTTACGCCTTTTGCTTGAAATCAATGTTTCCGGTGACCCGAAAAAAACCGGCATGCTTGTTGCCGAGGGTGAGCAGTTACTCCATGAATGGGTAACCAAATCACACGAATTCACCAAATTGGCCATCGTTGGGCTTATGGGCATGGGGAGCTTGAACGGCGGCAAGAGTCAAGCTCGGCGCGACTTTGAATCGCTTCGTAAGCTGCAAGATGTTTGGCAAAACCGATTCGGCATACCGTTGCGAGAGCTGTCCATGGGAATGAGCGAAGACTTCGAAATCGCCATCGAGGAGGGTGCAACCATGGTTCGAATTGGGTCGATCTTGTTCGTGTAGTGAGTGGCGAGGATTTTCGGGTGGGTAGCCAAAAAGCCCGAACGATCCACCGGTTAAGCCGCTGGGATTCAGAAATACTGGGGCAACGCTATGGTAAGTGAACCCTTGAGGAAAACGGCTTGTCGAATTATCATTCGTCACCCAAACGAAGGTCGCAGTCCGATATTCGGCATCGATTTTTACTTTTTCATGCATCCATAACCCATAGATATTTCATGAGGCACTTACTTTCCGCTGTTGTTCAAAACGTCCCGGGTGTGCTCGCACATATTTCCGGGATGCTCGCCTCGCGTGGTTACAACATTGACTCATTAGCTGTTGGAGAGACGGAAAACAAGAATTTATCGCGCATGACTTTTGTCGTCATGGGCGATGATCGCGTTTTGGAACAAGTCAGGAAACAATTAGAAAAGATTGTTACCGTTGTCGCGGTTCAGGACATTAGCTCCCGCGACTACGTCGAACGCGACTTGATGCTGATCAAGGTCGGCGCCGCCAGCGGTAGTGTCCGAACTGAAATTCGCGAGCTGGTAGACATATTCCGCGGCAGGGTCGTAGATGTTGGCCCCGTAGAACTCATGATCGAGATATCGGGTCGTGAAAGCAAAATCCAGGCATTTATTGAAAGAATGCGACCCTACAACATCCTTGAACTGGTACGCACCGGCCGAATCGCTATGGTTCGAGGAAGCAATCCAGACGAACTCGATGAGTTGTCTACAGCCGAAAGCATGAACGAATAGTCAAGTTCTATTTTCCACCTACCCCAAGCATGCTCCAAGCACGTCCTAACACTTAGCTCAAGAACAGTAATCTCCGAAACCCAAACTGAAACACCCTTCCATGGCAGCGACAATTTACTACGACAATGACGCAGACCTCTCCCACCTCAAGGACAAGACGATCGCCATCTTGGGATATGGATCTCAAGGCCATGCTCAAGCGCAAAACCTGCGAGACAGCGGTTGCAAAGTAATCATTGGCCAACGACCAGGTGGCAAGAATTACGATCTGGCCGTTAGTCATGGCTTTCAACCCATGGAAATCGATGAAGCGACCAAAAAAGCAGATCTTGTAAATTTGCTGTTGCCTGACGAAGTGCAAGGTGACCTTTACCGAACGCATATCAAACCGAACTTAGTGCCAGGCAACGTGCTGATGTGCTCGCACGGTTTCAATATCCACTTCGGCCAAATAGAGCCACCAAAGGGTGTTGACGCGCTTCTGGTTGCGCCCAAGGGCCCTGGCCACTTGGTTCGCAGTGAATATACCAAAGGGGGCGGCGTCCCGTGCCTCATCGCACTTGGGTCGGGTGCAAGTGAGCTGACGAAGAAGCTCGGTTTGGCCTACGCGAAGGGTATCGGTGGTACACGTGGCGGCGTTATCGAAACCTCCATTGCCGAAGAAACCGAAACCGACCTATTCGGCGAACAAGTGGTTTTGTGTGGTGGCGTAAGCGAACTAGTCAAAGCTGGTTTTGAGACCTTGGTCGAAGCTGGATATCAACCGGAAATGGCTTATTTCGAATGCATGCATGAACTCAAGCTGATCGTTGACTTGCTCTATCAAGGTGGTCTGAATTACATGCGATACAGTATTTCGAACACGGCTGAGTTTGGGGACTACACGCGCGGACCTCGTATTATTACAGCCGAGACCAGGCTTGAGATGAAAAAGATTCTCAAAGAAATCCAGACGGGCAAGTTTGCACGTGAGTGGATTCTCGAGAACAAGGCAGGTGCACCAGCCTTCAAAGCATCTCGCCGTCTTGAAAGAAAACACCAAATCGAAAAAGTCGGACACCAGCTTCGAAGCTTGATGAAGTGGATAGACGCCAAAGTAGTCGACTAGAGCCAAGTAGGTCCGGCTGTCCTCAGCCGGACGATTTCAGACGCATCACAAAGACACGCGAAACTCACGGTGGGGACCACCGTGCCACACTGGCGAGGTACAATAGGACTCTCTGCTTGTTTTCCGAATACGTCTTTTGCTGGACCATGTTCATGTTGCCGAATTGTTCTTGTTCTTCATTGGTCGCAATTTGTCTAAGTGTCACACTATCGCTAACGCCAACGATCGCCTTCTCACAATCCGCAACCGAGATTTGGTTTGGCTGGATGGAAACCCCGAAGCAACAATTGAGAACCGTTGTGCGTTTTGAACGCGCCCAAGCGGGTAACGCAACAGCCGGCTTCATCGTTAGCCCGGATCAAACGGCGGATCCACTTCCATTGTCAAATTTCCGAATCGAAGCAAATGGAGTTTGGCAGTTTAGCGTGGAAAACCCGGTCGATACCAAGCGAACGGCCAAATTCTTGGGCCTTCAATCGTCGGCGGATGAAGTGGCCGGTAACTTAGAACAACTCGGCGAAAAACAATCGCTCTCCATGCGAAGGATCAACGCATTGCCGGTAGAAACACGCAGCAATCTTGGTGCCGATGCGGTTTGGCTTGGCACCCTCGACTTGGTCGTACGCAAAATGGAATTCCGCATCCGCGTTTACTCGAAACCACCGTTCGCGACGGCTCAGGCGCCTCGCTTGCTCTTTGACTCTTTGTCCCAAAATGCAATTGGAATACCGGCTCAAGTAAGCCTCGGTGAAAATGGCACTAACACTTTTGAAATGAAATCCGTAGGGGCTAAGTATGTTGCCAAATTGAACGATGCCGGCAACGAACTGGACGGACGTTTTATCCAAGGCCCACTGCCGCTGTCGCTGGTGATGAAATTGCAATCCGACGGTACCACCAAATCAATCGTTGCCGATGAAAACAAAAAGATGCCCCCGAGTTTGGCCGAAGACAGCCCACTGCTTCTCGATGAAGAGAAAGCGGAACCAATTGCGAAGAAAGGGAAATCGTCTGCGTTCTTCGAAGAAACTCCATTCGAGGTTAGCTTCGGTCGAGTGAAACCAAAAAAAGCAAGAGAGCCGACCGTCGCGGAAAAAGGTGTAACGCTTGCCGGCACGGTCACAATTCCGAAGCTTAAACCAGGCTCGCCGCCTCGCAAGTTCCCGGCCGTCGTCATGGTTACTGGAAGTGGACCTCAAGATCGGGACGAATCGATCGGTCGGCACAAGCCATTCGAATCGATTGCACATTTTCTGGCAGAAAACGGCATAGCATCGCTTCGGTACGATGATCGCGGTGTTGGCGAAAGCACCGGCGACTTCTTGAATGCAACCTCCGAGGATTTTGCCAAAGATGCAATCGCGGTTTGGAAATATGCCAAGTCCATTCCGGAAATCGACGCAACAAGAATTGGAATATTAGGTCATAGCGAAGGTGGGCTAGTTGGTCCAGTCGCCGCTGTTTGGGAACCGGGGATAGCCTTTTTGATCCTGCTGGCACCACCAGGTCTGACAGGCTCTGAAATCCTGAGTTCTCAAATCGATCGCATCTCCGAACTGCAGGGCATGAGCGAAGCCGATCGCAAGGTAACCATGACGTTACAAGGAAAATTGCAAAGCATTGCGGTCGGCTATTTCACGGACGAAACGACCATGCGCCGCGATATTCAAAGTGCGATTCGAGAGAATTGGGAAGGTCTCAAGTCGATTGCTCAATCGCAAGACCCTAACGCCGATCTTGATCAGATCAAAGCGGATCTGACGCGTCAAATAGAAGGACAATTTCAACAGCTTCGCATGCCATGGTACAAATTCTTTCTAAATTACGACCCGGCACCCAATTGGATGTTGCTTAGGTGTCCGACTTTGGCGATCTGGGGTAGCAACGATGTACAAGTTCTTCCAGAGATCAACCTCGCCAAAATCAAACGGGCTATAGACCGAAATCAAAAGCTTGATTTTCAGTTGAGCATTCTGCCGGGATTGAATCATTTATTGCAAACCAGCAAGTCCGGACTTCCTGACGAATACAATCAAATCGACGAGACGATTTCTCCAACGGCTCTAAGCACCATTCGAATATGGGCGGAAAACCATGGACTGATAGACCGCTGATTTCACAGAGTCACTCTCGGCAAGAGTGACCTACCGTAGGGGTGGAATGAAGACCCGTGGTTCGCACGGCTGCTCGACCTCTGCCCGTACCATTCGAGTTGGTCGCGGGACGGGGAGTATTGATTCGGAACAGCCTTGTTGTTGTTGTTGGTATACATCCCATAGCCGACTGGGTTGGTCCGGTGGCAGAACGGTCCTACAACCCAAGCACACGACAAAAACAGAGATGGCCACGAACCAGCGTAATTTCTCTCGCACTTAATGCTCTCCATTGCAAATCCATTTGACTGGAATTTAATATCGTCTATCCGATGTGCTTTCAAACCGTACGATTGCGCTGGGCGGGACAATCGTCAAAAGTTGCAAAGTATTGGTCAATCGTTTCGGACAGAATAGACGGCCAAGTTGCGACCTTTTTCAAGATAGATTTCGTTGGTGACCGGCGATGGGTTGCAAATCGTAGGTTAACCTTCCAACGGTCATTGCCTGGAGTTCTCAAGCGGGACCACTGTGAATGCATCACGGACAAATGGAGACCGTTTGCGGAAACGCAATTGGTACCACGGATAGGGTAACAACGGATGTTCCGCAATCAAGCACAACTAGATACGCGATCGACGGATATAGACTATTCGCATGTCTGCTTGTTGATTTTTCTATGCTTGGCAGTCGCTTCTCTGAGCGGTTGCAACACTTTGTCACTGCCAGCCATCGATCCGACTGGAAACAGAATCTTCGCGGGTGGCATCAATCCTTTCACGAAGCTCATCAATCCCCACGATCCCAATAATGGTTATCCCTCACAACAGCCATCGTTTCAAACGCCGCCCAATCCACCCCCTTGCATGCAAGGGGCCAGTGGAAGCGAAAAGAAGCTATGCAAAGGTTGCTTAGCCGGTAAAGGCTGCCTTGCCAAAAGGAAAGAAGCTGAAGATGTCCGTGGACGATGCGGGCAATTGCTTCTAACACCGACGCGTATCGTCGCGCCCGTTGGCGGTGAAGTTATCCTGCTCGCAGGGGTGTGCGGCAAAGATGGGTATCTAGTAACGAACGAGCCGATTGAGTGGATGTTGTCGCCTAGAAGCGTTGGGGAGTTTGTAGAGGTAGGGGACGATGCAAAGGGGCAGAGACGAACCTCTTTTTTCGGAAAGGAAATCGGCCCCAAGGTCGAAAAGTTAGGTGTTGATTTCGCGAGAGGCCGGACCAGTCGAGAAGCAGGTAACATCACGCGCGGTACTTCCAATACAGCTGACGATTTGCCTATTCGAAAAGGACAGACTTGGATCAGTCTTACCAGTCCCAGCGAGGGCATCTCCAAAATAACAGCCTTGGCTCCGGATAGCGACGTATGGGATCAACGCCGTCAGACCGCCACTATCTATTGGGAAGATGCAACTTGGCAATTCCCCGAACCTCCGCCGCCTGCTCTTAGCAAGGACTCGGTGCAGCTAATAACGCGAGTGAATCGTGCCGAGGGTTTCATACCCGCTGAAGGCTGGAAAGTTCGATATAGGGTTCTCAACCCTGATCTTGCTCGGTTTCTCCCCACGCAAGCCGACGTCGCTGACGTGACCGTTAACGGAAAAGGCATAGCCATGGTTGAGATAGCAATCGGTCAGCAACCAGGAATGCAAGTGCCGCATGGTACTGCCATGGTGGAAATCGAGGTGATTCGGCCAGCACGTGCAGAAGACAACATCCCTGAACTACCATTAGGACGTGGAACAACGACAGTGACCTGGAGTGCTGCGGAATTGCAATTGAACGTTGGCGGCCCTGAAATCGCTGTTCCAAACCAGCCTCTTAGTTACTTTGCCACCGTTGCCAATACCGGGGATCTCAATGCGGAGAACGTTGTGATTAGCGTTGTTGTTCCTCCAGGCATGGTCCTTCAAGCACCCAACATAGCGCCGACTAGCCAAGCCAACGGCGCACTCGCTTGGGAGTTGGGACCGCTCATGCCTCGACGTGCGTTCGACATTAGTTTCAACATTGTTGCATCAACAGTCATGAATGCGCAAATCCAATTTGAAGCAACGGGCACGCCCGATCTTAGACAACAAAAAGAGGTTCGCACTTTGGTACAGCAACCTCAAATTATCTTGACAATCGCCCCGAGGCAGAACGGTGGTCAGGTCGAGGTCGGAGGCGAGGCTGTATTTGAAGTATTGGCAAAGAACTCAGGCAATCAGACGATCAACGATGTCAAGGTCTCATTGCAAAGCGATTCTGGTTTGCAACATGCTCGCGACAATTTGAACACATTAGAACGCGAGATCGGATTTTTGAATCCTGGCCAAACGATAAAGCTCGATGGAGTGTTTCGCATCGAACGCGAAGGTGACTTGTCCGTGAAGGCCACGGTAACGTCGAACCGTCAAGTGCTAGCTACACAGACGGCAATTGTTCGTGGACTGCCAGCAACGCCGAAACGTCCTTCGGTTAGTCTTGAAATCAACAGTGAGCTGCGTCAATCCGCTGTTCCAGTCGGCAGTAAGTTCAAGTTGAATTGGATTGTCACGAACACAGGGCCTGTTCCATTGCGAAGCCCAGTAGTCATGCTGCAACATAGCACGAATATTGAGCCTACCGACCTGACTCCCGGAGAACCTTACGAACGCGAACGCCAATTTCAACGTTGGCGACTTCAGGATCTACCTGTTGGGGGCCGCGTGGTGCTGGAAGGTAACTTCGTTGCAAGATCAGCTGGGCAACAAGCCAACGTTATCATTGCCGTCGAGACCGCCGATGGCGTGGGGGACAAGAAGACTTTTGCTATCGATGTTGGCAACGCATCCCCGGGCGGAGATGTTCTTCCCGGAAACAGTGCTCAGCCTGGCGTGTTCCCACCTGGGGCAAGTGGACAACGCAATAAGCCCGCGACAAACCTCAACGATCAGGCCGAAAATCGGTTGAGCCTCACAATTCAACCGGTAAGCAATTCCATTCGCAAAGGGGACTTGGGAACGTACGAAATTCGGATTGAGAACCTGATCAACAAACCCGACCAGCGAGTGGCATTGAGCCTTTTGACTCCTCAAGGGACGGTCTTGAATTCGATTCGCGCTAAGGACCTGCAATACAAAGTTGTCAACAATGATCGCCAAATTGACCTTGAACCGATCAAGTACTTTCGCCCAAACGACACTTTTTCTTGCGTCATTCAATTGCGGCACAATGAGGTATCATCTGGCGAATTGATTGCATCGGTCACCAGTATGGGGCAGACTACACCCGTCACAAAAAGTCATCGCATTCAAGTGTTAGACCGGTAAGAACTCAACGCAATGGAGTACAATCGATAAACCCCGGGCCGAAGGCGACGGCTTGGGTTTTACCACAGCATTCAAACCCCGGAGAACCGTGTGGCGGAAGCCTCAATAGCAATATCCTGCCAATTCATATTGCAACGGAGTAACGGATTTCAGCCTCGCGTTGGTTTGATACTCGGTAGCGGCTTAGGGCTACTTGCCGATCGGATCGAAGACGCCTGTCGGATTCCCTATTCCGAAATACCTGGCTTTCCCGAATCAAGGGTAGCCGGCCATGCCGGCAATTTTGTGTTGGGAAACTTGCGTGGAGCGCCGGTCGTTGCCATGCAAGGTCGCGCGCATCTATACGAAGGCTGGTCGGCTTCGAAGGCTACATTTCCGCTTCGTTGCATGCATGCCTTAGGCATTGAGTCCGTGATCATTTCCAATGCATCCGGTGGCATCAATCCGCGATTTTCTAGCGGGCAAGTCATTTTGATTGACAACCATATCGACTTGATGCATCGAAGCGGAATTCAGGCATTTGACACTAAAGAAAGCTTATCGTCGTTCGGCTTGCCACACCGGGCTGGCAATCCCTACGATGCTGCCCTATTGAGTTTGGCTGAACAGTTGGCGATCCAGCAAGGGTTTGCTTTAGCCCGCGGTACTTATCTCGCAACGCTTGGTCCCAATTACGAAACACGAGCAGAGTACCGGATGTTCGCCAAACTTGGAGCCGACATGGTAGGTATGAGCACGGTCCCGGAGGTTCTATTGGCAAACCAACTTGGCCTCAAGGTCTTAGCCTTTTCGATCGTGACCAACGTGGCGACCCCTGACATTCAAAAGGTAACCGACCACGAAGAAGTGTTGGACTGGTCCCGCAAAGCCCAAAGCCAACTCGTTCCGCTCATCGAAAGTATCTTGCATTCGTTTAACTCTTTTTAACCCTGAGCCGAACGCGGCGGTTGTTTGCAAACAGGAGTACACGGTTGGGGTGGTATTAATGTTAATTCACCTTTTGATTCACCTTTTGATTCATTAGGGTGGAGACCACTGTGCTAGTGTCTTTCCCACGGTGGAGACCACCGTGCCACAATGGTAACTAATCATCGAGGCTAGCAACTTCACCCCGCGCCCGTGTGCCTATTGCGCTCCAAACAGTTTGCGAAACCGAATCCGAGATGACTTGAACGCGCCCGTCAGCAAAGACTGCTTGAATGATACCAGCATGTCGCGAGCTATAGCCGAGTTCAATGTCTTCTATAA
Organism: Pirellula sp.; assembly: GCA_031361585.1. Taxonomy (GTDB): domain Bacteria; phylum Planctomycetota; class Planctomycetia; order Pirellulales; family Pirellulaceae; genus JBKCUI01. The sequence continues at coordinate 22,174 of JANLRK010000420.1, forward strand.
ACGCTTGAGGTCTAGCCTTCCATGTGTTGATAGGCACGGCTGTGGAGCCTAGCGCCTCCGACATTTCACTTGAGCCCATACCCGGCGAGCCAACCGACCAGTGATCGATGATTTGTCCGTTTCCATCACGATCCGGTCCGGTAACTCCTGGCAAGAATAGAGCCTCAGCAATGAGCAGCGTGTTGCTGAGTCCGTCCGTAAAGTCACGGTGCCGCGTCTGACTGTTGGTGTAAAGCGCTCCGTCCTGATTCGCGTCGCCGATTCGTGGGCCTGAACCGCTCTCGGTACCGATCGTTCCCGACGCACAGCCGAGGTAAGTACACGGAATTCGGTCATCAACGACTTGGCCATACGTTTCAGGAGCACCAGACGAAGGGCAACGAAAGATGGACATCGTAGTTCGCATCGCGGCGATATTGGGCGCGAACGTATCCCATGGTTTATCGGGATCAACACTATTGCGTAGATTGTTTTGCTCCATAAAGATTAGTATCTGGCCGCTCCACATGAATCGATGGCTACTAGGAAGGACTCTTGATGTTTGGCATCCGGACGGAAATTTACCGAAGGTATCGGCATGCAGTAGCGTGGCCAATCCCATTTGTTTTAGATTGTTGGCGCATTGGATTCGCCTCGCGGCCTCGCGGGCAGCCTGTACGGCCGGCAGTAGCAGCCCCACCAGAATGCCGATGATTGCGATGACAACCAGGAGCTCGACCAACGTGAAGCCTACTTGGCGTTGAGAGTGACGCATCGTTTCGCTCCGAAATGGTTAGGATAAAGAGATAATGACTGCATCCTACCGCATTCACGCATGAAATGTCAAAAAAGTGGCTCGGAGGCCCCAGCGTTCTATTGCCCCGCTTCTTTCACCATCTTGTATTTGAGGAACGACTCCAAGAATCCTTGGAGTTCACCTCCAAGAACGACGTGGAAGTTACCAACCTGAAAACCAGTTCTCGAGTCTTTGACTCTTTGATCGGGATGCAGAAAATAATTTCTAATCTGTGAACCGAACCCGGTAACCGTTTTGTTCTGATACTTGACCGCTTGTTCCGCCTCTTGCTTTTCTTCCTCGACTCGAGCCATGCGCGCTCGCAACATCTTCCAAGCTTGAGCGCGATTCTTGTGCTGACTACGGTCGCTTTGGCATTGAGCCACGATGCCCGTTGGAATATGAGTCAGTCGGATGGCGGAGCTGGTCTTGTTGACGTGTTGACCACCGGCGCCGGATGCTCGATATACGTCCTCGCGTACATCTTTTTCGAGAATCTCAATTTCGACCGCATCGCTCACTTCCGGCGAAACATCGACAGCCGCAAAGCTGGTCTGGCGTTTGCCTTCTGCATTGTACGGACTGATTCGGACCAAGCGGTGAATGCCTTCTTCGCCTTTGAGATACCCATAGGCGGAAGGTCCACGAATAATTACCGTTGCTTGAGTGATCCCTGCCCCTTCGTTTTCAGATCGGTCGACCAATTCCGCTGTGTACCCATTTTTTTGAGCCCAAGAAGTGTACATGCCCAACATCATGTCTGCCCAATCGTTTGCATCGAGACCACCTTCGCGAGCGTGCACCGAAAGAATTGCACCGCAGTCATCCATCGGGCCGCTGAGAAGAGCTTTGAGTTCCAACTGCTCAATAGTAATCTCAAGCTTTGCAACCTCGGTTTCAACCTCGCTCGCAACAGCTGGGTCCTCGTCGAGCATGCTGACCAATTCCGCCAAATCGTCGCATGAATGAATCGCATCCCGCAATGGCTCTACGACGGAGCGCAGGCTCTTCATTTTCTGGACGGTTTCCTGGGCTTTTTCAGGACTATCCCAAAAGGTGGGACTCGCCATAAGAGCGTCCAGTTTTTCAATTTGAGCAACCTTGTTGGCGTAGTCAAAGACCGTCTCGTAGTGGAACCAATCGAGCGCGAATCGAATCGATACGATTTAGAAGATTGCTATCACTCATCAGACGGAAATATGCCCACTACAAGCGCCAAGGTTGAAAAACAAGTTTGGAGTACAATTTAGACTCACGCGACTGGATAGATCCTGCCGATGGTGACGATTGTAGCATATCGGTAAAATTTTGGTCCATGGTGACGTCATGCAAATTCAATCTTCTCGCTTCGGAAAAATGGAAATTAACCACTCAGATATGCTGCTAATGCCGCATGGTTTGATTGGATTCGAGACCTGCCGGCATTGGATACTGCTGTCCAGCGAAGGGAATGAAGAGGTTGCGTGGCTGCAATCGGTGGCGTTAGCCAACGTGGCCCTGCCTGTGATCAGTCCCCGTAGGTTTGCTCCCAATTACCGGGCTCACGTTCACAAGCGAGAGCTCGCACTCCTTCATCTGCACACGGAAGATCAGCTTTATGTGTTGAGTGTCGTCAGCAAGAGTGGCGTGACGTTGACCGCAAACCTTAAAAGCCCAATTTTACTCAATGCATCTCGACATCTCGCGGTCCAGGTGGTTGTCACCGACGATCAACCGCTTGCCTTGCCGCTGGGATTAACCAATTCCGCTGCGGTTCGTCGAGCAGCGTAGAGAAAGCAACAATTTTTTCGGCTTTGGTATGTGTACCATCGCCAGTGCCTTAATTGGATGATGCAGAATAAGCGAATTAGTTCATGGCAGACTTGCAAATACCAACAGCTTCTTTTGGATGTAACCAAGCAATTCGAAAACTGCGCCATTTGCATTGCGTTTTAACGTTTGGAGCAATTGGAATCTCAATGGTCGGATGCACGTCGACTCCTGGCACGCGTACATCCATTTGGCCAACCCGGACAGCAAGTTCGGCATCCGCAGGCGTGACCAGCTCTCTTGCTTCGACGACACAGGCGGTCAAGGGACAGTTTTCGTCGATGGGCACAGCCGTTTCATCTGTATATGGAAAAGCCAAAACGGCTATTACGTCTCCATTCGGTGCAACGCCGGATAGCGGTGGGGACCCAACGAGTTTGAGTACCAAGCCAACGGTTGGTCCTGAGCTGCATGTGATGAACGGCCAACTACATGAATCACAAGGCAATTATGCAAAGGCGCTCGACAGTTACAGCAAAGCGTTGGAGATTGAAGCAAAGAACCCATCTGCGCTGCTGAGCACGGCTCGACTTTACGAACGCCAAAATGAAAAAGAAAAAGCCGTTGAGTTTTATCAAAAGGCGGCAACCGTTGCTCCGAACAATGCAGCTATCTTCGCGGACTTGGGTAGTCTCCAAGCTCGCAGCGGAAACTTGCCTGCAGCGAGATCAGAACTTCAGAAGGCAGTAAACCTCGATCCCAAGAGTGCATCGTATCGGTCGGCACTTGCCGGCGTTATGCTCGACTCAGGCAATGCAGAGGCTGCAATGACTGAGCTGAGTCAAGTGAACAGTCCAGCCATGGCCAACTATCAAATGGCCTATCTGCATTTCACTCGGAAAAACGTTCCGGCCACACAGCAGTACCTCGGCTCTGCCCTGCAGATTGACCCGAATCTCAAACCTGCGAGAGATCTGATGGCCAGTATGGGAGGTGCTCAGAACATCACGCAAATGGCGCAGCAGGGACATCAAACGATGCAACAAGCTCAAGGCATCTACCAGCAGGCGGGTGCCATCGGAACCAATATCCAAGGGCTAATGAATACGGCCCCACCATCCTTTCCAGTAACGACCGCATCGCAAAACGCGGTTGGCGCGCCCGCGAAGAATTTGCCATCTTTTCAGCAGGCTGCATCGTCCTCCAATGCGGTACGTCACTAGCGCCGCAGGACGATGGTAGTTTTCATCTGACGCTAGCAGCGTCAGCCACGTGGAGGACGCTGCTAGCGTCCTATGTTGCGATCTGGTTAAGACAAGGAACGGTCCGGACGCTCGCTCATTCGACAGATGGTAGCTCCATAACAAACATGCTGCCGCCGTTGTCCATGGCTTTATAGTTGAGCGTGCCGCCGTGGTCCTCCACGATGCCACGACTAATTGCAAGCCCCATTCCGAGCCCCGTTGGTTTCGTGGTATAAAAAGCTTCGAAAAGACTGATCCTCTGCGATTCCGGTACGCCACACCCTGTATCCGTCACCGCGACAAAGGTGCGATCGGGGGTCGCGCTGAGTTCAACCGTTGCTACTCTGCCAGAATTGGAATGATCCACCATCGCCTCGAGGGCATTCAAAACGAGATTGACAAGAACTTGTTGGAGCCGAACTGGATCGCCTAAGACGTAGACGTTTTTGTTGACGTCTACAATCTGAATCGTCATCCTGCGGCGTCGAGCCTCTCCCTTGAGCATGGCCGCTGTGTCAGATACAAGTTCCGACAAACTCAATCGCTCGGAAAGATGCTTGGCAGTTGAAACGAAATCACGTGTCCTGCGAATGATCTTGGCTGCCCGTGTTACTTCGCCAGAGAGTCTTGCTAAAACGTTTAATGTGGCGTCGCTGGCAGGTGAGGAGGTGAGGATTTTGCTTAGACTTGCAACGTAGTTCTGCATTGCGTTTAGCGGTTGGTTTAGTTCGTGCGCCAATTCTCCGGACAATCGACCCATGATACTGACGCGAGAAAAATGGGCGAGTTGAGCGCGTTTTTCTTCTAGCAATTCCTCGGCGTGTTGCCGGATTTCAATTTCGCTAAGCAACGATTCGTTAACGTTGACAAGTTCTTGAGTTCTTATCTTGACCCGTTCCTCCAGTTGCAGGTTGTGTTGCTGTAGCTCAACTTCCGCACTACGACGATCCGTAATGTCTATCGTGTGCCCCGCGACGCCCAAAAACCTGCCTTCGATCGAGTGAATCGGCTGGCAATTGGTAAGCATCCATCGCCAATCGCCCCCTTTGCCTCTCATACGAAACTCGTGTCGAGCCGATTTCTGTTGCCCGCTAAAGACAGTGCGGAGACTAGCAGCAGCAGTTTCGAAATCGTCTTGATGGATAACTTTCTCCCAGCTCTTACCAAGCACTGTGTCTATAGACACGCCTGTAACGGTCTCAAAATAATCGCTCACGAACACACATTCCCCAGCCAATGAAAGCTGCCAAATAATGGCAGGGACAGAGCTGGTTAGGTCCCGAAGCAAGTTGGCTTTTTCTCTAAGTTCCTGTTCGGCGGCTAATCTATAAGTTAGGTCGACAATACTACCGATATAAGACACGGTGTAATTCTGAGCATCGGAAACGCGATTGAGAGATAACTCAACCGTACACGTATGTGGGCCGCTTAGGGTACAGTCAACTCGGTCGCCACCTGGCTGGGAATCGTCGTTGCCTAACAGGTGCTTTACCAGTGGATACGAAGCGGCTGATATGAAATCGGTCCATCGCGTTCCGATTACATTCTTGGGGGAAAGGCCAGTGATACGCTCCCACTCTGGATTCACGTAGGTTAACTGATGGCGGGGGTTGCATTCAAAGATTCCAACCGGGCAGGTCTCGGCTAAGGCTACAAACCGTTTCTGGTTTTGCTCAAACAAAAGAAAAGCTTGTTTGATGTGAGAGATATTCGTGTAGCAAGCAAAAATGCCTACCACCTCTCCATCCACATTTCGAATCGGACTTCGGGATACAAAAAACGTTCTTTTTTCGTAACCCAAATCCCAAGTTTCTTCCGCGGATTCCGCCTTGCCGCTTGAAACCACGGTTTCGTCTTGTTCCTTGATCCGACTTGCTAGCTCCTGTGGCAAAAATTCATAAGCATTGCGTCCGACCAATTCATTTAAAGTGCATCCGTAAAAATCTGCAACACTCTGGCTTCCAATGAGAATTGTTCCATCGCGATCCTTGATCACAATGGCCTCGCTGGACGAACTGAAAGCAGTTGCCAGCAGTTCTTTGGTCAGCAAAATACTATTAGGATGCTTGGCAATGTTACCTGACAATTCTGCGGCCCCCGATCGATTCAACTATCTTAGATAGGCGAGCGTCAATAAAGCGTAACCGGTGACTAGGTTGGGGTCTCCTTCCAACCACCTCGCGTCGGTATTGATCCATGAACCATTTTCCAATTGTGCCTTCTTCAATTGACTGAGTAGCTCTGACTTCCAGTCTCGCGGACCGTCTTTGGTATTGAATTGCTTTTCTCCCAATGCGTCGAGGGCTTTTGCCATGGTGTGTTGGTAGTAATAAAGTCCGGAGCTACCCATGCCTGGATTGCTCGACACCGAGTAATTATTGAACAGGAACTTTTTCGCGGCTTGGACCCGAAAATCATCTCGCTCCACTCCTGCAAAGATCATACTCTTTAAACCGGCATAGGTCATGGATGCATACGATCGCAATCCGCCGTTTTCTTCTTTGCCTGCCATGGAGTCTCCGCCAGCGGCTGGCGTATAGTAGAATCCGCCGTCATTTATTTTTGACGCGAACTCCGTTCGGTTGTGTGCTGATTCCAGGTTTTGGCAACGCGAAACAAAAGCCAGCGCTCGTTGGATCGCTTCGTCTTTCTCGCTGACCCCCGCGCTTCGCAAAGCGTCAATCAGGAATGCAGTGTTGGAAAGATCGGGACGCGACTTGCTGCCGTAACCAGCTCCTCCATAGGCGAGATCGTCCGATTGGATACCTTCCCCTTCGTCCCACTGCTGTAGCTTTACAAATCGTTCAGCCCCTTTGAGCAAATCGGTGTATCGTCCATCTCGGTTGGCCTTCGCAAAAGCCATGATCGCCAAGCAAGTCTCATAATTGGCATGGGAGGATTTGGGTGCGTACAATCCACCATCATCATGCCGAGTACTTTCTAGGTATTTCAGCGACTTTGCAACCACCGGGTTGTCGGCAGGAATGTCAACCGATAGAAGGCCCGCAACAACCAAGCCCGTAACGCCAGGCCCGGTCTTGCTGCTAAACGATCCGTCCGCTGACTGACCGACATGGCCCAGGTAGAACAACGCTTTGTCGATCATCCCTTGACGTCCTGCAGGATCATCCTTGGCAGTGAGGTTCGGCAAGCAAAACATAACGGTAATTGCAATCGCTACGGCCAGTGAGAATGTTGATTTCATCATCGAACTCTGAAAGTGTTTGGAATCAGTTTTCACATCTAGGACTATAGGATAGGCGAACCTTTGGTCCACGCTAGTCGATGCACATTTTTTGTCCCTGATCCTTGGCTTTTCCCAGTTCGAGGCATATGGTTTAGGTAGCTGAGTCCATCGCTTGGACGCGAATTCATTCGATTTTAGAAAAGTTTTCATGGAAGTCGAATTTCAGTTCAATTAGTATTGATGTGGGAACCGATGTTTCGTTATTAGTTTGTTCTAATGGTTTCGGCCCACGCTACCAAAAATGGATTTAGCTGAAGGTTTGAATTCCTTTACGATTTCGTTTCCGATCGAATTCGATCTGGGTTCTATCTTTATTATGAGGTGTTGCTTGCAGATTCGTTTGATGATGTAACGCGGAAACTCTCCTGCCCTCTCGGTTCGATCGCTTACTCGACCGTACACATTTTGTTAGCGATAGATCCACCGCGCTGCTTATCGCGGCTCATGTAATCTCCTCGATAGTCTCATTTGACATTCGATCTACCCAAGGAGTTTTCAATTGAGGGTTCGCGGTCATGTTTCAGTCGCCATTTACTTTGTGTCTCGTTTTTTGCGCTATCGTATCCACTAAGGGAAACCATACGGCGGAAGAGTATGTTGATTTAATAGAGCTCAATCACTTCTACGATCAGCAAGGTCGCCTCGTTTACGATCAGGTTATCTTCTACGAGCGGGCGCCCGAAAACGAACGATTCCAAGTTCGAGCGTGGTGTTTGGTCGAAGACCGCGAAGACCTCAATCGTCGGCCAGTGAAGAACTACCAGACACAACTCTATCAAGTGGATTGGTACGACACCGACCAACGGGTTCTCCGGAAAGTAACCAGCCGCCTCTTTCGTGAAAGCTGGACGCAGGTCGACCCAGAACGGGCTAACAAGAAAGTGCATGACGAGCGGTTGCGAATCTCGATGATTCAAAATCCAAAAAAATTCCTGGCTGCTCAAACTCAATTGCAGCCGGCCGAAGAACCAAAGCAATCCTCCGGGCAGAGCGGCAGCATTGCATCGACTGAGTTAATGAAAACCCAGTCACCAATCGCGATCACTCCCACTCCTCCGCGTCCAGAAGCACTCGTGGCGCGTTAAAGTGATAGGCGTGTAACTTTGGTTGCCAGACCGTGTTACGCAGCACACTATTTTTTCGGATCGAGGAGTCGCCTCAGCCTCAGCCAATCGGTTGCCCTGGCTGGCCACGAGGAAATTACCGAGTCTGGTCGGTCTCGAATTCCGTAGCCGTGACCGCCGTTTTGATAGACGTGCAATTCCGCTGGAACCTTGCTTTGTTTCAACGCAATATAGAGTTTGACTGCACCGATGGAACTTGACGCGTCATCGTGCGTGTGAACGATAAATGAAGGTGCCGACTGCTCCGTAATATGAACGGGTTCAATCAATTCGCTAGATTTGGGATCCAGTAGCTGCCACGGATAAATCAACAGGGAAAAATCTGGTTTGCAAGATTGCTTGTCGATGGCATCGATGGCCGCGTAAGCAGACACATCCGCTTTCGAATGCGCGATCGACGCGACCTGGCCGCCCGCTGAAAATCCAAGGATTCCAATGCGATCGGTCTGAATTTGCCAATTTCTTGCCTGATCGCGTATCAGCCGCATTGCACGCTGCGTGTCTTGAAGAGGCCTTTGCCATAACGGTTCGCCGACAATCGCGGATTCCTTAGTGCGATATCGCAATACGAAGACGGTTACCCCAAGTTCATTTAACCATGGGGCTGCTTCTGACCCTTCAAGATTGGGGACAACATAAGTGAAGCCGCCACCCGGCAGGATCAAAACTGCCGTACCGTTTGGATTGTTTTTCGCAGGGTACACGTCCAGCGTCGGACGTCGCACTCCAGAAACCCGATCGATAGGCTTGGCCTCTCCGGGTTTCACTGGCAGGAGGGTTCCAGTCTCCCGACTGGTCTCATCCGGTGCTAAATCCGGCCAGACATTCAACGATATTGGTTCGTTATTCTTTGGCCAATCCGGAAGTTCAAATTTTTTGATCACGTTGGCAGTGTGCTCCGAATAATGCTCTTCCATTTGGAGCAGCAGGCTCTTCGGGGTCCAAAAACTTCCCGGAGCTTTTTTTTCCATTGGCAAGTCTTTTAGCAGATATGCAAATCGTCTTGAAAACCGACACACACGTTCCGTTTGCCGGGCCTCTTCTGCACCAGTCCAATCAAGATGCGCGGCGACATAATCAGGCGGCATTTGTTTTGGGTTAAGATCAAATGCTGGGACGTTTGGATCTTGTTGTGCATAAATCTGCGAAAAAAAACCTAACTCGCGACCCATCATGTGTTCTGTATTCCATCGCGCCGTGTGTGTTCCGTTACTTGGTTTAAAGTTAAGTTGCTGGATCGTTAGCTTGGCAAAGACTGCTTGAGAATCTTTGCTCGCTGTCTCCTTGCGAGCGAAAAGTTCGGCAAGCTCATCGGGCATACGCCACGGGTTCGCATCCATTAGTACGAGCTGTGTCTTTTGTCCGTCGGTCCGTTTTTCCGCGCGGAGCGCATGAGTATTACCTTCGATTTTCTTCGGTTCCACCTTGTCGCCAAATCCTTGTTTGAGCCATTCGAAATACGCGGCAGTTTTTATAGTATCCGATTGGATCGGGATGAAAATGTGAGGTTTGACGCGCTCAATCCAAGCACCAACCTGTGCCTTGTTCAGCGCAGAGCAAGACAGGATCAAGACGTCCAACCCAACAAGACTTTCAAGTTGCATAGTGGTTAGCGAATCAAGATCAAGCCCATCACCAACTAGGATTTGGATTCCATCGACCTGCAAAAGAACCGCCTTTCCCTTTTCCGCGATCGATGTAACACGAACCGCATTAGCGGAAATCCTTGTCTGAGGATTCAGCACTCCCCAACTGGCTTCGTTCTGATTGGGCCAACGATCTAGTACATGCGTTGCAATTGGCTGTGTCGCATCAATGCCTGTCGAGTCGTACACAAACGCATTTTCTGAGACACCTGCTCGGTCGAGAGAATGCGATTGAGTCCGCACGACCAAACCTGCACTCTTGCTTTCCTCCGTGGGATTAATTGCAATCTCAAAGTTCCAGTGCGTTTCGATGGAAATCGAGGTCTTTCCCCAATAGCGAATGGCAATTGGGTTACCCTCATCGGCATCGGCTGTCGAGCCGTAAAGAACGCTCGCGAGAAGCAATCCCAACGACAGAATCCAGGAGGTCTTTGGAATGAGCAGGTGATTCATCGGAATTGTCGCCTAGCAAAAAAGAGGGTTGAAAGTGCATTCGTAGCAGCGAGGTCTGTTCCACGACATCATTGGGCGCCCCCGAGCGACGCTCGAACCAAGGACTCGGGCTTGTCTCGACACCGGTCGGAAAAACTTGATTCAGCCTGCACCAAACGTCGCTCTATGCTAACATCTTGTAGGGTGACCTGAAACGCATTCAGGCGGTTTAGTGGTATTCTTACGACCGTGAGTTCGGAGACCAGCGATGATTCAAAACGCAAAACAACTTAAACGACGTCGATTCTTAAAGACAAGTATTTATGCAGCGGGTGGGGCAGTGCTTGCACCCACCATTATCCCAAGTTCTGCTTTAGGACGAGATGGATCCGTTTCACCGAGCGAACGCATTGTTTTGGGCGGCATCGGAATTGGGAACCGCGGCTCCTATGACCTCAGCTGTTTCCTTGAGCAAAAAGATGTTCAATTCGTCGCCATTTGTGATGTCAAGGAGGCTAGACGCATAGCCGTAAAGAAGACCGCCGACGAAAAATATAGCAATCAAGCCTGCAGCATGCACGGCGACTTTCGCGAGCTTCTCGATCGAAAAGATATCGATGCCGTCCTGATTGCAACCGGCCCGAATTGGCACGCGACCATGGCCATGCAAGCCGCTCGAGCTGGCAAAGATATCTACTGCGAAAAACCTTGTACAAAGAACATTTCTCAAAGCCTCATTTTGGCCGAAACCATGCGACGAACCGGTCGCGTTTTCCAAGCGGGTACTCAGCGACGCAATCTGCCACACTTTGCATTCGCATGTTATTTGGCTCGAACCGGAAAATTGGGCAAGCTTAAAAAAGTGTACGCACATCCGGCAGGCATGCAGGCCATGATGAGTGGATGGTTGCCCGCTGAACCGATGCCGGAAAAACAAATTGCCGACTGGGACATGTACCTCGGTCCAGCCGCCTGGCGGCCATTTAATGCAGCGACCCTCAAGGACGGTTTTAATTTCGAGAAGGGTGGAGGACTCGTCGGCGGCGGAGTGCTCGAATGGGGTTCCCATTGCGTTGACCTTTGTCAATGGGCAGTCGGCGATTGCCCTCCACCGGTCGAATATGACCCACCCAAAGATGGAGAATTAGTCGCCCGATATGCAAACGGAATTGAGTTGATCTTCCGTGAAAATGGTTGGTTATCGTTGGGTTCGTGTCCCGTTCGATTTGAAGGCGAAACGGGTTGGGTCGAGGCTGGTGATAGCGGCAAATTAGTGCTGAGTTCTCCCGCGTTACTCGCAGGCAGGACTGTCGAAGAAATCGGTGGTTACCCAGCTACATTCCACGTGAGGGATTTTCTCGATTGCGTGAAAACACGCGGCCTTACCAAAGGGAATGCCGACGCAGCTTGCAACGCACACATCGCGTGTCATGCGGCCAACATCGCATTGTTCTTGAATCGCAAAGTGAAATACGACTTATCGAAAAACGAATTTATCAACGACGAGCCAGCCAATCGCTTGCGATCAGAAGCATTGCGTGAGCCATGGCGCGTTTAGAGATCTGCCTATAAATTCTGTTGTCAAAATTTCATTGTGGGATAGGCTTCCAGCCTGTCCTAACACAGCGATGACAGGCTGGAAGCCTATCCCACTACTGCTAAACCAAAAAAATAAAACGGAACAAAACAACAATGAATATACGATTGAAGCCTGGAATTGTTTACCTTTCAACATGCGTGATGTTTGCCCTAGGTGTTGGCAGCATTGGCTTATCACAAGTCACCTCCATGGAAAAAGAGAGCGACTTGATTGGCGTTCTCAAGTCCGGTTCGCCACCCGGTGACAAGGCCATCGCTTGTAAACGATTGGCAATTTATGGTACTGCGGAAGCCGCCCCAGAGCTGGCAAAGCTTCTGTCGGACGAGCAGCTTGCAGCTTGGGCACGGATCGCGTTAGAAGCAATTCCTGGAGCCAAAGTAGACGAGGCATTACGAAAAGCCACTGAATCCCTGGAGGGACGACTGCTCGTTGGTACGATCAACTCAATAGGCGTCCGTCGCGATGAGAGTGCCGTCGAAAAGATGGGTAGCCTGTTGAAAAACAAAGACGCTGATGTCGCGTCAGCGTCAGCCGTAGCCCTAGGAAAGATCGGTAATGCCGCGGCGACAAAGACTCTCCGGCAATCGATCGCAAGTTCACCTGAGAAGGTCAAATCGGCGGTCGCGGAAGGGTGTGTTTTGTGTGCAGAGCGAGCCATGCAAAGCGGAGACGCAACGCTTGCTGCCTCCATTTACGATGATGTTCGCAAGGCAGATGTGCCCAAGCAGCGAGTAGTCGAAGCAACGCGTGGGGCAATTCTTGCGAGGAAGAATGACGGGATCCCTCTTCTCGTCGAAAGTCTACGTTCCAAAGAAAGGGAACTTTTCCAAATAGCGCTTGCAACCGCTCGGGAAATGTCTGGACGTGAAGTCGACGGCGTATTGGCCACCGAACTATCCGTCACATCACCTGAGAAAGCAGCGTTGGTCATTCAGGCGATGGCGGATCGCAAAAACACAGTGGCTTTGCCCGCGATCGTCAAGGCCGTTTCATCTGGTCCAAAGCAGGTCCGATTGTCAGCCATCAATGCATTGGGGCGTGTCGGCGACGCAACGTGCGTTGCGTCACTTCTTGGGGTCGCAAACGAAGCTGACCAAGAAATAACTGATGCCGCTTTGACTGCATTGGCTGAGTTGCCTGATCCAACTATCAATGCTGACATCATAGCTCGAATTCCGAAGGCCGAAGGTAAAGTGCTTGCCGTGTTGATTGGTGCTTTGGGACAGAGACGTATCGAAGCAACTCAAGAACTCGTTGTGGCGCTGAGCAATGCCGACAAGTCAGTCCGGGCCGCTGCACTCAAGTCGCTTGGTACGACCGTTCCAGCCGCCAGTCTCGATGTGTTGGTTTCGCAAGTAGTATTGCCTGGTTTTGCAGAAGATTTTGAAGCTGCGAAGCAAGCCCTTAAAACTGCGGCGATCAGGATGCCAGACCGCGAGGCATGCGCTGCACAACTTGTACACGCAATGAGTACCGCTTCGTTACCCAGCAAGAACGCCATGTTGGATATTCTTGGGGCAGTTGGTGGAACGAAGTCTTTGGAAGCCATGAACGCGGCCTTGAAGAGTGACGAACCCCAGCTACGAGACGCCGGCAGTCGCTTGCTCGGCGACTGGATGACTATCGATGCAGCACCGGTTTTGCTGGAATCCTATAAGAATGGACCGAGCGACAAGTTTCAAGTACGACTATTCAAAGGTTATCTGCGAATGGCGAGGCAATTTGAAAAGAACCCACAGGAGCGAGTTGTAATGTGCAGAAAGGCCTTCGAAGCTGCTCGACAACCCTCCGAACAAAAGTTGGTTCTAGAACTTGTCAAGCTCTTCCCGGATATCGAAACTCTAAAGCTTGCGGTTCAAGCTACGAAAGTTGCTGATCTGAAAGAAGACGCAATGCAAACGGCTCAAGCGATCGCACAGAAGATCAAGGGTAAAAACGAAGAAGTGCAAAAACTATTGTCCGAAGCTAGTATCGCCGAGATCAAGCCGTAAGTAGTGCTTTCTTTCGGTTCTCAGTCGCACCCGGCAGGCCCGGCAGGACCGGCAGGTGCGACCTACTGCAAAATGAAGGCCCGCCCAGCGGACCGCAAGCTGAACGAACAGGACGCGCAATAGCAAGTTTTGAAGTTGCACATTCCTCAGATCCGGAGGCTCGACAGATTTTAGCCGGTGGTGAAACCACCGGAATCGGAGCAAATTGCGAGTCCCGGAGGGACGGCCGATCTTTGCTGCGATCGTCCCTTCGGGACTGTGCGCGAGGTGTGATCATTCAGACCGGGGTTTTGCAACCCCGGCTAAGATCTGTCAGTCCTTCGGACTTAAAACAGTGCAACTTCAAAACGCGCAAGCTAGTGACAAACCTAGCACGACGCGCAAGCTAGTGTTGGACTTAGAACCAGGGAATAAGCGCTCCGATCGAAAAGACAATTAACAAAACCAAGGCGACGTACCAATAAAAGGTTTTCTTTTCCGAGGAACTCTTGTCGGACTTGTTCGCATCGTCGAAGTCGTCGTGGCCGTAGCCTCCAAGTTCGAGCGAAGCATGCGAGTCCGCGTCGTCATCTTGCGAATCTAGTTCTTCGTTCCTGTCGCCCAATGAGCTGGCACTCGAAGTCGCGATTTTGGATGGAATTCGCCTTGTATTGCAATGGCGGCAAACAGGTGCTGTCGTCGCTACTCTTTTGCCACAACCAATGCAGTCGGTGAATTCAAGCCTTACAGGTGGTTGAGCGGACATGCCTCTAAATCCTTCGGCAAATCGATGTACAATAACTTTTTTAAATCCGAGAACAAACGATGGAGCCAATCACTTGATCGACCGCCGTAACTTCATTGTGTCCACTTCTGCTTCTTTCGCTATGGCTACTACGTTAAGTCAACAATGTTTGGCTGCTGCAATGGAAATGCATTGCAACCCTACCATTGAGGTGCTTGATCTCAAAATTATCAGTTGGAAACCGCCTTTGTATCACGGTTGGCCAACACTCGCCAAACGCAAGGACGGCGAACTGTTGTTAGCATTTTCTGGAGGCCGCGAAAGCCATGTTTGCCCCTTTGGCCGCGTGGAGTTGATGCGTTCAAAAAACAACGGCGTTTCTTGGGGCTGGCCTCAAGTCTTGTACGATGGCCCCATCGATGATCGAGACGCCGGTATCGTCGAAACGGCCAAGGGCAGTATACTTGTTTCGACCTTCACGTCACTCGCATACGAGTCGAGACTGCTTCGAGCCGAAAAGGCCATGCCTGGAGAGCCAGGTGCGTTTTCGGACCCAAAGTTGCTCTCGGAATGGCAAGCCGTTCACCATCGGTTGACGGCTGAACAGCGCAAAGGCGAACTTGGAAACTACCTCCTTCGGTCTGTCGACGGGGGCGTGAATTGGTCGCAACGCTATCGTGTTCCTCTGAACAGTCCGCATGGCCCTGTCGCTTTGGCCAATGGTAGATTGCTTTACGCTGGCAAAGCGATCTACGGCGATGAAAGGATTGGAGTCTGCGAATCGCTCGACGATGGACTGACCTGGGATTGGCTCGCAACCATTCCACCACGCCCCGGCGACGACCCCATTCGCTACCACGAATTGCATTTGATCGACGCACCGGATGATTCGCTAGTTTGCCATATTCGAAACGAGAACAAGTCCGACGACGGACATACGCTCCAATGTGAATCCACAGACGGAGGTCGCACTTGGACGATTCCCCATACCATCGGCGTTTGGGGGCTTCCATCACACCTATTGAAGATGCAAAACGGAAACCTTTTGATGTCGTACGGACACCGACGCAGTCCACTTGGAATTCAAGCACGCGTCAGCCAGGACTCTGGAAAATCTTGGAGCGAAGCGATTCTCATTACGGCAGATGCGAAATCGGGTGACCTTGGTTATCCATCTACCGTTGAATGCTCCGATGGGACAATGGTCACCGTATGGTACGAAGTTTTAGAGGGTTCCCCTCTAGCTCAACTTCGACAGGCCCGCTGGAGATGGATGGTCAACTAAGGTAGAAAATATCGGAGCTCTCCGAGTGCGTCTTCAAGTCTTGGGGCTGTATGGCCAGTGTAGCACGGCACTCCGTGCCGTTTTTCTGGGCACGCGAGCGTGCGCGTATTAAGTTTCGCAATCCTAAGATGTGTAGCCCTGGCACTCCGTGCCGTTTTTCTGGGCACGGAATGCCGTGCTACAACAGGTCAAGTCCGCGGTATTGAAGTAGGGATATCCACTACTCTGCCTTAGGTTCGTTTTCTACCCAAAGATCGTTGGTGTCGGGGTGATACTTATACACTTTTCCGTCCGGAAGCTTCGGAAGTTGTATTTTCCCTACAACCTCCCTCATGTATTCATCATGCGTTTTGGGGTCTCGACCCTGGAGTGCATTGAACAGCTGTGCGCTTCTTGGTAGCTCAATGTCGAATACAATTCTTTCTTTCGTTTTGAAATAAGCTTGCGCGGGTCCGACGATCAACATGCGAGGATCGTTTCCTTTGATGGAATCGAGTGAGCTGCCTTGGACTCCGACTCCAACCTTGGCTATTTCGTCTGGCGTTTGAGGTGTAGGTGGCAGCGGAACGGCCGCGGCTTCCATGTCCCGATTTCGATCCGCTTCTGGCTTGCATCCAAAAACCGGAACAACGACGCACAAAAAAACAAGCAACGCATGCAATTTCCGCATGATTAACCTCAATGACAATTTTTG
>JANLRK010000440.1:0-12271 GCA_031361585.1 Pirellula sp.
ACCAAATGTACTATCAACTAATCCTTCAAAACGAGGTTGAAGATCTGGGCAGATCCTCATGGACAATAAAGCCCCCTGGAGTGGTTGGCCGAGATGCCGCTTGCCAAGTTTGTATCGATCACCCGTCCATCAGTCGCCAACATTGCCAGTTCTCGCTCAACGGCGAGGGGACGCTTGTCGTCAAGGACATAGATTCCATGAATGGAATCTATATCGATGATACACGTGTAAAGCAGGCAGCATTGATGCCTGGCCAAGTACTTCAAATTGGGGCACTGCGACTCCATGTCGAATTTTCAACGGGCGGCGATGCAATGCCCAAACCACATGCCAAGCCCAAAGGCAATGTCAATGCAACTCAGCCAATGAAAGCCGTTCGTCCAGAACCCATACCGGCAATCCCGAACGAAAAACCATGGTGGCGTCGGCTATTCGAATGACTAAACGTTGGCAGAACCTGTGATGGCCATTTGAAGTTGTCGAAACTGGGATTTCATCATAGCGATGGCCATTGTGTGCATCGATTGATTCTTCGATATCTGAGTGACTTGCATTTCAAGATTGTCGTCGCTGCCATCCTGATAAACAACTTGCTTCATGGAATCGCGAACGCTTTCCATGGCGACCTTTCTTGCATCGGCGAATGAGGGCACATTGGCTTGACCGGCTGAACCAAGCAAACTTAGTCGAAGCCCTGGCGACATATCCCTCTCCTGCCGATCGGCTTGGATGGCATCGCGCAAGCTTTTTTGAAACGTGTTCACCGATAGATCTTGCGATTGATAGCCAGGCGTATCCGTATTCGCAATATTTCCAGCAAGGATTGCGTGCCGACGTTCGGTGAAGGCTACCGTTTGTTCGAGGCTCTTAAGCGTTGGATCCGAAAACATGGACAAGTCTCTCTATCGAGTAAATGCTCAACCCTCGATCGAAAGTGTGCTGTCGATTGAGGATCCTTCGAGGTCGCTGGCATGGTATGCATTCTGAATGGCGGACGCGTCGATATTTTGTTGGAGCTGGGCAGCTACCGATTCGCGTTGCAGATTCATGCTTCCGAGCGAACGATCTTCCATAACAATCAACTCTTGTAACAAGCGATCGCATCGAGACACCATTTCCTGGCATTCTTTTCGTCGCGTAGGTGGGGACCAACTTCGCTGTTCAGGATCTTGGTCTTGAAAGCGAGCCAGTTCCGATTGAACCTTTCCGAGGGCGCCCATTAGCTCTTGTTTGCGAGAAAGGAGGGTCATCAATGAAGCCATGTCGTGGTGGGCGACGAAATCCGACTGTGTCATCGACATGGCCTGCATCTCCATCAGAAGATGCATTTTGGACTCGATCAATTCAAAAAGTAAGTCCGTCGAGAGTTCGGCTGAACGAATGGCGTCTTGGTTCATTTTGGGTCTCGAATAACAGAATTAAGTTCGGATGATTTACGGAAATAGCAAAATTCACTGAGAAAGCCAAGACAGAACCTGTGGAAAGTGGATAGCCCTGCCGGTAGATTGGGCAGCCGGCTACAATAGGTGGCCCACGATCAATTGACGTATGGGGTGGGAAACCCCAATTTCATTTCTAAACAGGCGATATGGACAACATCGGAATATGAGCAAAACTCCGCGGGAGGAAAAAAGTGAGGGCCATGTTGCCCAACCAGTCCGTCGAGGACAAGGTTTTTGGATGGTCGCTCTCATTTTGCTAGCAGTCTTCTTGATGCTTTTTTTCCTGCCTGGAATGACAAGCTCGAGAATCGATTACAGCTTTTTTTTGGAGCAATTGGACAAGGAAAACGTTCAGCAGCTGACCGTCTACGAGTCGTATATCCAAGGCAAGTTCAAGGTCGCACCTGAAAAGCCGTTGACCTACGACTTCTATGGTGCTCCTCAAAAGCCCAAGGAAGGCGTTGATGGATCGAGAGAATCCTACAAAAAGGATTTCGATCTATTTATTCCATCCGGTACTGAAACTCAGTCGGCACTTTTCGCAAAGCTCGATGCATTGAGGGCGAAGTCGATTCAGCAAGTCGTCGTTGATCCAAACGATCCGACTGCCGTGGCGTTACCACAAGCCCCTTTTCGTTACGACATCGTTCCCGGCGGCACTCTCAGCACGATCATGATGCTGATCTTTTTGTCCATGCTGATTGCGACGATTGTCGGTTTGTACATGTTCTTTCGGCGAAGTCGCGACTCGATGATGGGGGGCGGTTTTTTGACTAGCTTTACCAAGTCGACAGCCAAACGTTTCGAACCATCTGACCAGAGCATTACGTTTGATGACGTTGCTGGGCTCGAAGGTGTGAAAGCGGATTTGCAAGAAATCGTTGAGTTTCTCAAGTCGCCAGAGAAGTTTCAAAAACTTGGTGGACGTGTTCCTAAGGGAGTTCTTCTCAATGGACCTCCTGGAACAGGCAAGACACTATTGGCCAGAGCCGTAGCTGGCGAAGCGGGTGTGTCTTTCTTTTCTGTCAACGGCAGCGAGTTCATTCAGATGTTTGTCGGTGTGGGAGCATCGCGAGTTCGCGATCTCTTTGCAACGGCCAAGGAACAGTCGCCTGCGATCATCTTCATTGACGAAATCGATGCGGTTGGACGACAGCGCGGTGCGGGACTTGGAGGCGGTCACGACGAAAGAGAACAAACGCTCAATCAGATCCTGGGTGAGATGGATGGATTCTCACCGACGGATTCGGTCATTATCATGGCCGCAACAAATCGGCCTGACGTTCTCGATCCAGCGTTGCTCCGCCCAGGTCGGTTTGATCGCTTGATCACCGTTGGCAGGCCAACTCTCAAGGGCCGCGAAGCCATTTTGAAAGTGCACGTTCGCGAGGTTCCGCTGGCTGACGATGTCAACCTGCACACCATGGCCGAAGCCACGGTCGGTTTAACGGGCGCGGACCTTCGAAATATAGTCAACGAAGCTGCATTATGGGCTGCACGTCACGACAAGAATCGTGTGAGCATGTCCGATTTCGATTACGCTCGTGACAAGGTCTTGATGGGCGCGAAACGAGAAGAAGTTATGATGCCCAGCGAGAAAGAAAAGACCGCCTATCACGAGGCTGGGCACACACTTACGGCATGGTTTCTGCCTGGCGCTCAGCGTGTTCATAAAGTCACTGTCGTCCCGCGCGGCCAGTCGCTTGGCAGTACACAAATCTTGCCGAACGAAGACCGAATGAACATGTCGGAGAGCGAAATTCGAGACCAATTGGTCGTCTTGCTGGCCGGCAGAGCAGCCGAAAAAATCATCTATGATGAAACTTCTGTAGGGGCTGAAAACGACTTGGAGCGCGCAACCAGTCTTGGCCGAAGAATGGTTTCGCATTGGGGTATGAGCCTAAAACTCGGTCCTGTTTCCTACAAGCTTTCGGATAGCGATCCATTCCTCGGGCGAGAGATCCATCAGCAACGTCAGTTCAGCGAGCGAACTCAAGAGACCATCGATTCGGAGGTTGGCGATACATTGCGGGCCGCTGACAGAAGAGCTACAGATATGCTACACGTCAGACGCGAAGAGCTGGAAAGGCTCAAGGATGCGTTGATGGAACGCGAGGAACTCGACGAGAATGAGATCACCGAATTGATCGGCCCGAGTGTGCACGTAAGGCGTCCGCCAACTTCGTCCCCAACGGAAGTTGTAAGTGCAACTTAGGAATCGAGGAATTGCTGCCGTGGCCGACGCTGCTAGCGTCGGTTCGGATGCTGGCAGCATCCGCCACGATGGTCGGAACCTGTCCATAAAGCCCTTGCGAGCCGCGTTGTGCTATGCCGCGTAAGAAATCCAACAAGGTCCGAATCGAGTTTCGAAAGAAGCATCAATCGCAAGCCAGGGACGCTGACTTAACCAGCGATTACGCTTCTGATCGCGAAGATATCGATACCGTCGCATCGCAACGAGTCAGCGGAAAGGGAGAGCAAACGCGGCATCGAACTGTCAAAGGGAACTTAATCGAGAACGGCGGAACGGATGCGTTGGGGCAAGTCGACCTGGACATCAATGCCGAGCGAACTCTCAACGGACTTGTTTTGAAAGTGCATGGTGTCGAGTCGATCGTGCAGCTGATTGATGGTCGCATTTTTCGGTGTGCCGTCCGGCGAGTCCTCAAGAACATGGCTACCGACCAGCGTCACGTTTTAGTCGCTGGCGACAAAGTCACCGTATTACCCGAGGGAGAAGCCCAAGGCTGGATTGTTCGGATTGAGCCGAGGCGTTCGACGCTTAGCCGGACCAGCAAACAGCGGCGCCACGTCATGGTGGCCAACGTGGATCAATTGCTTGTCGTAACAAGTGCCGCCCAGCCTTCGATCAAACCGAATTTGATAGATCGCGTTCTAGCTACCGCAGAACAAAACCATCTCGATGCGTGCATTTGCATTAACAAATGCGATTTGATTGATGCATCTGCGCTGCAACCACTTATTGGAACTTACGCCCAAATGGGCTACAGGGTCGTGATGGTAAGCGCTGCCAAAGGCTGGGGCATTGAAAGACTCCGATCGATCACACGAGATCGTAGCAGCGTTGTGGTGGGCCAAAGCGGTGTTGGGAAATCATCGATTTTGAATGCTCTTGATACTGGACTCAAACAACGCGTTCAAGCGGTGAGCCTTGAGAACCAAAAGGGGAAACACACAACCACAACCGCCGAGGTCTTTCCGCTTAGCTACGGTGGATCGATGATCGATACGCCAGGAGTAAGGCAATTTCAACTTTGGGATATTGTACCGAGCGAAATGTCGGGATTGTTTCGGGACATCCGGCCATTTGCGTCGAATTGTCGATACCCCAACTGCACCCATATTCATGAAAATTTATGCTCCGTTAAAGACGCGGTAGCCGATGGTCGACTAGATGCGCGACGCTATGACAGTTATTGCCAAATGGTCGAAAGCCCAGGCGATGCGGTTCGCGAGGATTTTGATGATGCATAAAGTGTTTGATCGGCGTAAAGTGCGTGGCCGACGCTGCTGGTGTCGGTCCGGATGCTGGCAGCATCCGCCACGATGAAACACCTAATTTTCGAGTTCGCCCACACAAATGTTTGGCCAATCAATCACAACGTGGAGTCGTCAATTGAATTACGCAAAATCAATTCTGCTGTTTTCCGCCATGTTCGGCAACATCGCGTTTGCGCAGGTGGCCGGCACTCTGCAAATTGAGTCGAAGCCTTTGCAGCCGGAACTCAGCGCCGAACTTATCGCGATAGGGTCCGATTGAGGATGAGTTGCACGTCGACGAATGGAGATCTAGCGTCGGGCTGCCACCGTTGAAAGAATATTTAAAGCATTTCGGACTCGAATACGTGCCGCCAGCCAAGTGAATGCGCAACCCTCCCAAATCCCGGTGTTTGACTGATTGTCGAGGGACCTGCTTGCGGCTACACTGCTTTAGCAAATTTGTACCCCCTTTTTTGAGGCTGCACTAGGGAAAAACCTGTGCAGCGGAGCATTTCATGAGCGCCATGTCCGGTTCTCCAAAAGTCGACGCTTCACCAGCCAAACTTATTATTGGAAGCAAAGAATTTGCATTGCCTATTCTCGTAGGAACGGAGAATGACAGAGCTATTGACATATCCAAATTGCTCAAAGATACCGGGCATACAACGATCGACGATGGCTATGCAAACACGGCGGCCGCATCCAGCTCCATTACCTACCTCGACGGTGATCGAGGCATCCTCCGGTATCGCGGATATCCGATCGAAGAACTGGCTGAGCACTGCGATTTCTTGGAAACAAGCTACTTGATCATCTACGGAGACCTGCCTAACCGTGAGCAATTGGAACAATTCAAGGACTCGATCGAGAAGCACACGATGCTTCACGAAGACATGCGGTCCTTTTACAATGGATTTCCACGCGACGCACACCCGATGGCAATTCTTTCGAGTGTCGTGGGCGCGCTGTCGACTTTTTATCAAGACTCACTCGATCCGCACGACCCAGAAGAGGTCGAGGTTTCGGTCCATCGACTTATCGCTAAGCTGCCGACGATTGCCGCATACAGCTACAAGAAGGCCTTTGGTCAGCCGTTTATTTATCCCGACAACAGCTTGGATTACTGCCAAAATTTTCTTAGCATGATGTTCGCCCTACCCAGTGAACGGTACCAACCTGATCCTGACTTTGTTCGAGCCCTCAACTTGCTGTTGATCGTCCACGCTGATCACGAGCAGAACTGTAGTACTTCGACGGTTCGCCTGGTCGGCTCCTCCAACGCCAATTTGTTTGCATGTATCTCCGCCGGCATTTGTGCGCTGTGGGGACCATTGCATGGCGGCGCGAATGAAGCTTGTGTGAACATGCTCAAGCAGATAGCGGACGATGGCGGCAACGTTAAAAAATACGTTGATATGGCAAAAGACAAATCGAGCAATTTCCGATTGATGGGCTTCGGCCATCGCGTTTACAAAAACTACGACCCTCGCGCCAAGATTATCAAGTCGGCTTGTGACGTGCTCCTACACAAATTGAACCTGCAAGATCCGCTGTTCGAAGTCGCGCAGGAACTCGAGGCGGTCGCGCTTCGCGATCCTTATTTCGTGGAACGAAAGCTGTACCCTAACGTCGACTTCTATTCGGGGGTCATTTACCGAGCGATGGGGATACCCATACAGATGTTTACGGTCCTATTCGCCATTGGACGTCTGCCAGGTTGGATCGCACATTGGATCGAAATGCAAAACTCTCCGTTGACCCGTATCGGTCGCCCACGTCAGGTGTACACCGGACATCTGAAACGCGAAATTGTTCCCATTGAGAATCGTTAGCTTAGGAGAATGAATGTCCGCTCCATCGGATACGGCAGCGCCCAATTCTGCGGCTGAGACTGGCCAGGGACCACCAGCCGATCACAAGCTCACGCTCAAGCTGGAACGGCCCGTTTCTGAGTTGTCATGGATACAAAAATCGCTTCTCTTTGCCGAGTTATCGCGACTCGCATACGCTGCTCCGGAAGCGGTTGAGAAAATCGTCTACGAAGCAGGGCTCGACCAGTGCCTCTTCATTGCGAGAGACGGGGCCGAAGCCTATGTCTTTGGCAATCGATTCGATTGCATGATCGTGTGCCGAGGCACCGAACCCAATCAATGGAACGACATCAGGGCGGACGCGAATGCATGGACGGTCGCATCCGAAGTCGGACGTGTGCACAGTGGTTTCCATTCCGAGGTCAACGAACTCTGGCCTTTATTGGAACAGCAGATTAAAGAAAACCAGCGTCCCATGTGGTTTTCTGGCCATTCGCTCGGGGGCGCGATGGCCGCTGTTTGTGCCGTGCGATGCAAGATATCGCCGATTCCGTCTAATCCGCAAGCGATCTTCTCGTATGGTGCGCCGCGCGTCGGCGATCGATCCTATACGTCCTTCTTGAAAGTAAAACACTATCGGTGGGTGAACAACAATGATATCGTCCCTCGCGTCCCACCGCGTTGGCTAGGCTATAGACACATGGGGCAGGAGATCTACATCAATCGACGCGGACGTATTAGCAATCTGCGATCGTGGTTTCGAGTTCGAGACCGATTTTGGGGGTTGCTCGCTTCGCTGAGGCTTTGGAAACTCGACTATTTTACCGACCACTCGATGGTCGATTATATCGAGCATATCCGGAGCCACTACGACGACGAGTTGGCCGGCAAACCTCCTAAGACACCCAAACACATCCCCGCAGAATAGAGACCATCGTGGAACTAGTCGCTGCCCGCGGTTCAACTATCTGCAAAGACAGAATGAGGACGGTCCGATACAATGAACCTTGAGCGACTGGCGCTACTGCCCGTTGCGTTTTCCGAGCCTACCAATCGAACTCCGCATGGTTGCAGTCGAACAATACCTGAAACCTGAACTCGCCTCGCAAATCAAAAGGCTCGATTTGCGAGCCCAAATGATCGTTCGTGGGTTTCTACAGGGGATGCACGCTAGTCCCTACCATGGGTTCTCTGTTGAATTCAGTGAACACCGCCGTTACACGCACGGCGATGATCCCAAGGATATCGATTGGCTTGCCTACGCCAAAACCGATAAGTACTACGTTAAGAAATTTGAGTCCGAAACCAACGTAACAGGCTATATGGTCATGGACTTGAGCCAGTCGATGGGCTACACCTACCGACAGCAGCTAACCAAATTCGATTATTGCATCTGCCTAGCGGCCGCGTTGTCCTACCTCATGCTTATGCAAAAAGATCCGATCGGTCTTGTTACGTTCGACAAAAAGATTCGAGCAAGCATTCCACCGCGATCGCGACGCGGGCAGTTCTCCGCCATTTTGAGCCAACTTACCAAACTTAAGACGACCGGCGAAACCGAACTGCGTGCTCCGATCATGCAATTGGCGGCCATGCTGCGTCACCGTTCGCTCGTTATGCTCATGAGCGATTTGCTGGCAGACGTGCCGTCGACGCTTGACTCGATTCGTATGTTGCGACACGCGGGGCATGACGTGATCGTGTTTCACGTGCTTGATGAAGCCGAAGTCACGTTCCCATTCGATGGACTAGTTCAATTGACCGACCCGGAATCAGGCCAATCTCTTAGCGTGAATGCCGACGACATTGGCCAAGAGTACCGAGAGAACATTCGGAAGTTTCGAGAGGAACTCAAACGCGGATTCAACGAAAGTCGCATCGATTACGTGCCACTCGATACGAGCATGCCATACGACAAAGCGATCACCGAATACTTACTTAGCCGTCGCAATCGCTTTTAGATCGGAGTAAAGCAAGAAATGACATTCCTGCATGCTTCGCTTTTGATCGGTGGGTTGGCGGCAATCGTACCAATCATGTTACACATGTTGGGCCGACGGCAACCCAAACCCATCATCTTTCCAGCAATTCGATTTGTTCGGCAAACGGCCATTACGGCTCAACGCGGCTGGTCCATCAAACGTTGGCTCCTTTTGGCCATGCGAGTGCTAATGGTGGTCTTGTTGGCGATCGCACTTTCGTCGCCACGGGTTCATAGCGATTTATTCGCTACCTACGTTTCGGTTGGCGTCGTTGGCATACTCGCGCTACTGGCAACTGCTATTGCGCTAACTGCGTTGGGTTCTCGACGCGGTTGGCAAACGATTTACCTAGCAGGCGCGATCGCATTGGTACTGTGGGGCGTAAGTGGTACTTGGCTCGCAATGGCGATGTCGGGCGGCAAGGGCGTTGCGTTGCCCAGTGCATCGGGACCTATTTCCGTTGCCGTTGTCATCGATACATCGCCGGCCATGGGATACAAATACCACAACATAACGCGCTTAGAAGCGGCCAAAGAAATGGCCCTATGGCTTATGGACCGATTGCCAGTTGGCAGTCAAATTGCCATTGTCAACAATGACTCTGGTGTTCGACTCAACCAAGATCGGATTTCAGCCAATAGGCAGCTGGACCGAACCATGGTTGAAGGCAGAGCGACCAACCTCATCCAACGTATCAGCGCCTCGATCGACGTCCTGAGAAAAAGTGAATTGGAACGTCGTGAGATCTATGTCCTGACTGATCTATCGATGCCTGCATGGCGCGATGCCGACACGTCGGATCTGCCGACAAAGCTTGCACGCAATGAAGATGGAAAGGGCATTGAGGGAGAGAACATCCTTCTGCAAATCATTGATGTGAGCGTCCCCGTCGCCGAGATTCGCAACTGGTCCTTGAGCAACTTTAAACTCAGTCAACAATCGACCATTCCAGGGGCTCAAGTCACCGTTTCCGCGAACGTACAAGCCGCCAAGGGGAGCGGCACTGCGCCCCAACTGACCGTTGAATTGTTTGCAGAAACGGTCGATCGATCGCTACTAGAACCGACGTCTCTAGATCGGTCACGGGTGGTTGATCGTCAGTTGGTTGAAGTGGCCGATGGCGGTTCGATTCCCATTCAAATGACTTTGAAGGACTTGGTCGAAGGCACAAACCATGCCGAGCTGCGACTCTCTTTCCCTGACCCTCTGGAGTGCGACAACATTGTGTATCTTTCGATCGACGCTCGGACTCAAGGACAAACCCTAGTCCTGTGCGATGACAATACGGACGGGAAACTCGTAGGCCTTTTGATCGATCCGCAAGATGCAAAAAATTTAGACAAAGAAGTGACATCCTCGGAGGCCATGTACAAACTGGGTTCCACCACCGACCTGGAGGCCATGGATCTGACCCGTTTTTCAAGCATCGTACTTTACAATCCTGGGAGCATGTCAGCCGACGCAGTCGATCGTTTGGACACATGGGTCGATCAAGGTGGCGGACTGATGATTGTACTCGCATCGAGTTTTGATTCGGCCGAGTCGTTGATGGATAGTCCGATCGCCAAACTATTGCCTGGTCAAGTGAAACGTCTGTCTAGTCGCTCGATCAATGACCGATCTGTCACCATGGTTCCCGAAGTCAAAATACATCCTGTTTGGCTCCCCTTCGAACGACCCATCGAGGATATTCCATGGAACAAATATGCCATCTTTCGGAATTGGGACATGGAGAACTTGGATGATCGCTCGATGGTACTGATGCGATTCTCGGGTGGATCGCCAGCTTTGATCGAACAAATACGCAAGCAGGGCCGCGTCCTTACCTTTTCCCTTCCCTACCATGAGCCTGCCAAAGACGATTCTCCTGACAAAAGATGGAGTGAGCTTTATGTAAGTGGCGAGTTCCCCGGATGGCTATTGTTTCGAAGTTCCATTCAATATCTGGCGGCATGGAACAAGCAACAACTTAACTACTATGTGGATGAAACGGTCGTCCTGGAAAACAATGTCAGTCAGTTTCCGCAATCGTACAAGTTGTATAGTCCGCAAAACGAAGAAACCCGAGTGGAGTCGGCCGATGAGTCGCTAGTCTATACTTTTACCAAGGTTCCAGGCCAATACCGACTCAAGGGTATTCGGCCACAAGGACCAGTCGTTCGCGGTTTCAGTGTGAATGTGAATAGAAACGAAGTTTCGCTGGAACGCGTTCTGCCGAACGTTTTAGACAAAGCCATAGGGAAAGATCTCTATCGTATTGCAAAGGACCGCGATGAGGTGCAGTCCTCGCTTGGTGAAGGACGCTATGGTCGGGATCTGTCGCCGTTCTTGCTGATGGTGTTCGTCATGATGATCATGGCGGAGCAGACCATGTCGAGCCGTTTTTATGCTCAGACGAAACGGGTAGTTGCATAATGGACTGGTCGCTCGATCCAATCTTTGGAAGCTATCTTATAGTCGTTGCAGCCGCAATTGGCTTGAGCTTTGTCTTGTACTTCGTTCGAGAATCCGGGCGAGTATCGCGTCGGCAATCGATGGTTTTGTGGTTGCTGCGATTATTGATGTGCCTCATTATTCTGTTGGTACTGCTCCGGCCCGGCATAACCTTCACTAAGCAAACCACGCCGCGCGGAACCGTGGCCGTGATGATGGACGTCTCTGCAAGTATGCAGTTGCCATCGGGAGACGGCAAAGCGACGCGCTGGGAATTGGAGAAAGAGATCTGGGAGTCGCTATGGAATGCGCGCGCATCGTTCGGCAAGGATGCTAGCCTCGTTCCGTTTCTCTACGACTCAACTCTAATACCATTGGGCGATATCAAAGAAGGACCGCAGGGCGTTGTCGCAGCCAAATTGCCAGAACGACCGGAAGGATTCTCGACGGATATCGGTGGCCCCTTGAATCAATTGATGTCCTCGCCGCTCGACTCACCATTGTCAGCTGTGATTTGGATGGGGGATGGCGCCCAGACCAAGACCCCGTCAGGTGGCGACCCCCAACAGTCCGCGCGACGACTCGCCCAAATCGACGTGCCCTTATTTGTCATCGGTATTGGGCCTCGAAGCGACAGTGAAAATTCGCAAGACATTTCCGTCGAGGAGGTACCAGAGCAACTGGATGTGTACACCAAGAATCAACTCAACGTACGTGGTATGTTGCGATGTCGAGGTGTTGCAAACAAAGAGCTGTTGGTAAAATTGCTTTTGATGCAACCTGGCAAGGCGCCTCGCGAACTATCTGTCGATCGCGTCCGACCCACCAAATCCGATCAAGCTTTGCCTTTCTTGTTACCGCTGGTGGTAGAGATGGAGCCTGGCGCTTATGAGTTAGCTGTGAAAGCCGAGCCAGTAGAGCGAGAAGCGGTAAAGGAGAACAACGAGTCAACTGTTTTCTTGAATGTACGCGGAGGTGGTGCCCGAATCCTCTACATCGAGGGTGAACCACGACTTGAACGAAACTTCATCGTGCGCGCGATGTCCGAAAGCAAGGACATGCAAATGGATTCACAACTGATATACAAACCACCAAAGCAACC
>JANLRK010000458.1:0-4244 GCA_031361585.1 Pirellula sp.
CTTGGCCGAATTTAACACGGCCTATGGGGCAACGCTGTGAAGCATTTTCGGCAACGCAAAAGTTGGGTTGTGGGGAGCTTGCTTCCACTTCAATCAAGGTTGTGCCAAAAACGTCCCACGCGTCCGGCCCAGGCACTCACCTGCCCTCGCTCCGTGTAGCCAGAAAGCAGAACCAATCCGCTGGACAAGCCAGCGGTATTTGGAATCCCGCAGCCTTGAGCTGCGGTTCGTTCAGGCTTTTCGGCTAAAAAATCGCGGAGCCGCCTCGCCCGCTCGCGCTCTCGCTCCGTGTAGCCAGAAAGCAGAACCAATCCGCTGGACAAGCCAGCGGTATTTGGAATCCCGCATGCTCGGAGGTTGTACAGCTTTCGGGCCTTAGATTTTGCAGGCCCCCAACGAACTCGTCTCGTTGGAGCCAACGCTTATTGGCTAGAGGCGTGTGCCACGCGAACACCCGCCTCCCCACCCAGTCCAACGCCACAGGCGTTGGACTGGATGGGGAGGCGGGTTATGGTTGATGCGATCGCATCTAGCCAGGGAACTTTACGTCCAATGGGCAAGACCCATTGGGGCGTTCTAAAGCTGTACAACCTCCTCGGTCGGTGGATAGCGTATAGCCGCCCAGCCGTCTTCAAGTCTAATTTCTTGGAGTTGTTTTTCCGGTGTCGAGTTCATTGTGAAACGGCACGGAGTGCCGAGCTACTCTTTAACGGAAACTACCTACTCGCGGAACTTTCCTGAACTTGCAAAAATTGGTTTGCCTTGAACTTACCTAATTTTTCAACTTTTCCGTTCGGCCAATGCACTTCGATTTGCTCGACTTGGTCATGCTGGCCAAGTCCAAAATGCAGCCGGCTTCCGTAGTGGCTTTGATACCCTCGACCGCTGTGAACTTCATCTACGAGAATTTGATCGCCGGCAAAAACACGAACACGAGCCCCCACTCCGTCGCGGTTGCTGGATGCTCCTCGCATCGAAAGTTGTAGCCAGTGGTTTTTGTTAACAGAATCATTCCTCAGCAAAGTCGGGGCGGCGTTGGAGTTGAGAATCACTACGTCGATATCACCATCATTGTCTAGGTCGTCAAAACCAGCACCGCGACTGCTTTCGACGATGGACATGCCATTGCCGCTACTTTTGGATACGTCGACGAATTTCCCTTGTCCCTGATTTCGCAGCAAGAAATTCGGCACTTTGAGCGAAGTCCGATCGTCCATCAGTTCTACCCGATCGAAATGGCCATTCGCGATGAAGATGTCGCGATTTCCATCGTTGTCGAAATCGACAATGCCCGTCCCCCAATTGACATGGGGAAAAAGCGAACTCGGGATCTGCGATTTGCGAGTTGCATCTTCAAATAGTCCGCCCCCTAAATTGCGATACAAGACGGGCATTTCGGACTGATAGTTCGTAACAAACAAATCCAATAGCCCATCGCCGTCCACATCTGCACAGTCAACTCCCATGCTACCGTTGATCTTGCCTTCGAAATTACTCGCGACTCCACTCAAGAGCCCGACTTCCTCAAACTTGCCCTTGCCATCGTTTTGAAAGAGCAGGTTAGGTGAACCGTCTTGAGCCACGAAGATATCCGAGTCGCCGTCGTCGTCGAAATCCGCAGCGACTACCCCCATGCCTGGCCCCAGTATCCCACCAATGCCAGATGCGATGCTAATGTCTTCGAACGTACCATCGCCTCGATTGCGATACAACGAATCGGGCAATTTGTTGTAGTACTGAGGTCCCGCAATGAGGTATTGCCCCTTCGACAATACGGGGACGTGATTCTCGAGGTTAAAGTCTACGTAACTCGCCACAAACAAATCCAAATATCCATCACGATCCACATCTAAAAAACAAGCCCCAGCACCAACCGGATAATGTCCCGCAACTCCCGCCCGCTCAGTAACATCCGTAAAAGTCTTATCTCCATTGTTGCGATACAAAACACTTCTGCCAAAGGTAGTGATGAACAGATCTTGGTCGTTGTCATTGTCATAGTCTGCAACCACTACCCCCAAACCAAATCCGCGAAAATCGAGACCCGCAGCCTCGGTAACATCTTCGAATTTCCAACCGCCAAGATTCCGATAGAGGGCATGGCGTGTAGCAGGCGCTTTCTCGGCGCCCCGGAATGGACTGCCATTGGTAAAGAAGATATCTATCAAACCATCTTGGTCATAGTCAAACAATGCAAGTCCACCCGTCATGGCTTCGACTATGTACCCTCGTCCGCCAGCTCCCGAACTATGCACGAATCCAATTCCTGTCTGAGCCGTTACGTCTGTCAACTGGATTGACTCGGACGCCG
This sequence comes from Pirellula sp., assembly GCA_031361585.1. GTDB lineage: Bacteria > Planctomycetota > Planctomycetia > Pirellulales > Pirellulaceae > JBKCUI01. The sequence goes on from JANLRK010000458.1 coordinate 2,312, forward strand.
TCTGGGCCATCGATTGCATTGGAAAAACAATCGCGAAACATAGCATCAAAACTAGGGAAAAGATGCTCAAAATCTTTTTTTGAGAATAAGCGTTTTGGAGGCTCATAGTAGCATCATTCTTTCTCAAGTTGCTGTGCAAATTTCAAGGCCTGACTTGCGCCTAATTCATCATTTTGCTTTTGACAAATAGTGGCAAGGAAACGGAATCCTTCCGCAGTAGGTTGCATTTCGATAGCTTGTTGGGCAAACCAGCGTGCCTTATCTAGTTCGCCTGACTGGAGGTGGAACTGTGCCAAGGTAGCGTATGGCTCGATCGCAGACGGATTCAACGTCATGGCGAGCTTGAGTGACGCTTCGGCTGAACTGCTGTCCTGCAATTGCGCGCAGACTTTTGCAAGATCCACACAGTCACGAAAATCAAGTGAGCCGAGGTCGAGAATACGTTCGCGAACCACACGCTCCTCCGCTAACATTTTGGTCTTAAAATACAGGTCAGCTAAGGCCCGCAGTCCGGACATGTCCTTCGGCGCTAATGCCACACAACGCATTAGCAGGCGTTCCGTCTGCATATTATCCTTTTGCCTAAAGTAGACGGTTGCTGCCTCGGTGAACACGGTGGATGCTGTCCGTCTTATCTCCTTTTCGCTGAGGACCTGATACCGCACTTGGCCTGAGAGTTTGTCCCGGCTCATGAGTTCTGAATAGATTTTCAAGTTCTTTGTCGCCTCGTCACGTTTGCCTTGTCTGGCGCACGCATTCCCTAACCCAACATAGACGCTCGGGGTTGCAGCTCCCAATTCCATGGCTCTTCGAAAGCTGGTTTCTGCTTCGCTAGGTTTACCCTGCTCCAGTTGAACTTGCCCCAACAAAATCCAATTCGAGGAGTCGTTTTTTGATTTGAGCATCGACTTCTGAATCGCCGTTAAGGCTTCGTCGTATCGACCAAGTTTTGACAACGCAATCGCCATATGATGTAGAAAATCAAAGGAGTCAAACCCAAGTGCAGCTCCACGATTGAGTGCGACGATGGCGAATTCGTTGTCGCCTATCTCCATGGCAGTCGAGGCCAAATTAACGCAATATATTTCTTGTTTTGGCGCAAGCCGTGTGCATTCCTCCCAAAGTTTTCTTGCCTCTGAATATTGGCGAGTCTGTGCTTTCATCATAGCCGCAACGTGCAAAGCGTCGGGCAATTTCGGAAACCGATTCTGTAGGTCTAAAACGACTCGCTCCATTTCCGCTTGAAGCAATTCGCTATTGATTTCAATTGGTTCTCGAACCAACCTGAGTGCAGGATTAGGCTTTGGTTGCAACTTTGGGCTCTCGACAAGCGGTGCAGGCGACGGTGGAATAGTCCTCGACTGTGCTAGTTCGCTCCTCAGAGTTGATTGACCGTCTGCAAGCACGGCTTGCCCCTCTAGCGCATTGCGAGTCAAAACGATTGCAATAACGGATAGTACCAAAGCCAGAATGGCTATCAGAGGTATCCACCAAATATTCGCGACATTCGTATTCGCGACGCTCTCCGGCGCTGATTCATGATTGCTAACCTCCAAAATAGTAAGTTCCTTTCGATGCGAACCTTTTTGACGATATGTTTGTGTAGCAGCATTGGCAATGCGAAGTCACTCTCGGCAAGAGTGACCCACCCGCTGTCGCACATGCTTGGTGCAAAATCCGGGTCGTACTATTCCATTTTCTTTCCTGCTTGTGCAGCGCTCAGCATGGATTCTATTCGTGAATCGTGTGGTGTGATTTCGTGTGCGCGCTGCAGACAATCGATCATGCCATTCGCGTCTCCAAGGCCTTCCGCAATCATGGCACCCATGAGGTGCCATTCGACATTGTCGGGATCCAATCTTCTAGCCATTGTTATTTGCTCCTTTGCCATGGAATACTGGCGTTTCCCTAGTCGAATCTTTGCCAATTCCGC
>JANLRK010000460.1:0-9337 GCA_031361585.1 Pirellula sp.
GGGGCCAAGAGGAAACGCGACAAAAGACAAGCGAAGCGGGCTTCGACTATCACATGGTCAAGCCATTGGATCCCAACGCACTGAAAAAGATATTGAACAAGTTGTCGTTGCAGGAGACTTCATAAGGCGGGCCGATTTAAATCGTAGCGGAAGCTGTCAAAGCTTTCGTGAATGCTGGACGCCAACGAAATGCTTGACGCATTCCGCTACCTTGAAGAACCGACAGTTATTTCCCGCTCGATGCTTATTAGATGTCAGCCCACCGCTCGAAAATTGAAAGGAATTGGTCCACCGAAGACGCTACTATTCCTTTCATCGATCAAATATTCCGTTCCTTTCGCAAAAACCTAAAAAGCTACCTTGGTTTATTGCCAGCTCGCTCGTTGATACGACCGTATGCATCCTCTGCAGCCAGTCTCGCTTGATCCCAAGGCATAGTCGTTGCGCCGCCCTCGGTTTCCCAATTTTGTTTAGCTACAGCCTCTCTTTCCTGCCAACTCGACGGTTTAGCCGGATCATACGATTCCCAACCCGATTTGTATGCTGGCTCGTAATCGTCGTAGGAATAGTCTTCCGAAAAATAGGGTTGTTGCGAATAAGCGTCGCGCCAGTAATTGGCTTCGACCGTTGGATCGATATCTTCTGCAATGGCCTTTCCGGCAAAGGCACCTGCAACGCCACCAGCGATGGTTCCAACAACAGTACCAATAGGACCGGCCAAAGTTCCAGCTGCGGCACCTGTAAGCGCGCCGCCTAATGCTGCTCCGAGCCCTGTCCCCATCGGATGCGCTCCAGGTGCTCCCGTAATCGGATCTTCATTGTTCATTTCTCTTTTGGTCGATTTGGTGCCACTCAAGTTTGGTTCCATAATTCTTTCTCCGGTAAATGCTGTTTACAGTTGCCAAATTGCCGACGAAAGTCGACTCAACCAACAATAGCAATTGCTATGCCAACTTGCCTGTACACACTACGCGCAAAAAGCTCCACTTGTGACCATTTCGTTGGCGTCGAGCATTCACGAAAGCATTGACAGCTTCCGCTACGATTTAAATCGGCCCGCCTTAAAATCGACGCCGCGAATCCAGCTATGAATAGTGGTACATTTTTTCCTGCTACCTGCCTAACGAAAAATCACGAATCACAATGCGCTTCCAACTAGGAGAATATTCTGCGCGGAGCCAAGGGCTCATCTGACGAATCGCGCACGCAGGCAAGTCGGCAAGACGTGAATCTATTGCGACCACCCTGAAAGCAGAGCGAGCACGCGCGATCGACGCAAACTTGCCAACCGTTCGTACAACTTCTTTTTCTTGATTTTTCGATGTATTTCAAATCCGTTCGACATCCGCACTCGTATTAGTTGTAACTCGCTGCAGAATTTTTCTGCCGCGCATTTCATTCTTTAATTTTCCGCTAGAAGGATTTTTCAATGACTCATTTCGATGACGGACCAAAGTACGAAAACCTGTGTCTTGTCGACGCGATCGAACCGGTAGCAGCTCATGTTAAACCTATCCCGATGGCCCGACGCAAATTGTTTCGACAATTTTTTGCCACTGCGGGGCTGGCTGCATCGGGTGTCGGTTTGTCCGCTATGTTCCCGAAACAAGCTATTGCGCAAGGAGGTATGCGGAACTCGCTCAGTCAACAGTTGAAGATGGTGCAGAAGCATGAAAACGATCACGTTGCGTTTTTGGTACAAGCTTTAGGTGCGTTGGCAAGGCCCAAGCCAACTTTTCAAAATTTACTTGCTCCGAATCTTTCTTCTTTCCTTACGGCAGGTAGAGTATTTGAAAACGTAGGCGTAGGTGCTTACCTGGGTGCAGCGCCCGTGCTTCTTAGTCGTGCTTATTTAGCTGCGGCCGGGTCGATAGCTACAATAGAATCACGGCACGCAGGGTTCTTTAATTCACTTCAATCGATCGCGGTCACGGAAAATGCGTTTCAAGAGGATCAGTCATTTGAGCGGCCATTTAGTCCGGCCGAAGTAGTTTCGTTTGCTGGTCCCTACGTCGCTAGTTTAAATGGCGGGCCTCCGCTCACTTACGCTGCGATCCCATCCGATCTCAACGACATTCAAATCCTTAATTTCGCGCTGGCATTGGAGTATCTCGAAGCGGAATACTACAACCTCAACGTACCGAGATTTTATCCATAGGTCCGCCCGTTCATCATCCATCAATAAACTACACGAAATAAACCAACATGAAATCATATCTTCACTCCGTGTTTTTTGGACTCGCTACTTTTGCAATTGGGGCTTCAGTTGCTCCGTTGCATGGCGGCCTCATTTTAGCGCTGACCCAGAATAGTCAGCTATTGCAGTTCGACTCAACAACTCCTGCGCTAAACGCAGGTCCCATTTCGATCACAGGCATTGGGGCTGGCTTTAGGCTCGTTGGAATCGACGTGCGGCCAGCTACGAATCAGGTTTATGGATTGGCGGTTAGCTCCAACAGTGCGATCAATCGCCTTTACACGCTCGATCGAAACACGGGCGCGGCATCGCTCGCCGGTACTCTATCGGCGCCGCTGGCGGGAAACTCATTCGGTATGGACTTCAATCCAGTTGCTGATCGCTTACGGCTCGTGAGCGACACGGGGCAAAATTATCGAATTAACGTAGCCAATGGCGAAACGTTCACCGATACAAATCTCTCTTTTGCAGCGACAGATCGCAATGCCGGCACTACTCCTACCTTAGTTGCTTCGGCATATACGAATAGTTTTGCCGGCGCGACCTCGACTGCGTTATACGGTATCGACCTAGCGACTCAAAGCCTCGTTCTTCAGAGTCCTCCGAACGCTGGAACGCTAACCACGGTTGGATCGTTAAACGCCATAGCCTTTCCAGAAGCCAGTTTTGATATCGATCCCCTAACCAATCAAGGGTTTGCGGTCTTAAATGGTCTTGAATTCTCAACCATCAATCTCAGTACCGGTTTAGCTACGTATGTCGGGGACATTAACTCTGGAAGCAACATTATTGGGATCACCAGTATCTCGGCTGTGCCGGAACCGGCAAGCTTTTTATTGCTAGGCATAGCCGGAACGTTTATGGTAGTCCGTGGTTGGAATAGAAAGAGAAGTCTTTTAAATTCCGAAAATAGCGAGAATGCATCTAAGAGTATCGAATTGACATGACCGACGAAACCGGATTGGAGCCTGTTGATCCCAATTGCCGTTCGGACATTTTGATGTCAAGAAAGGTCTTTGGGACCAACTGGTTTTTTGACGCGGTAGCGATCTTGTTGCTGAGTTGGACTGCATATCAAGGCCTTCCCATTTTGAAGGAAGGTCCTTTCCTATCAGATCGCATACTCTGTTTGTCCCTGATCTCCCTCGGATTGTTCGTTGCGATTCGAGGTTCACTTTGGAAGGGAGAACAGACCCAAATTCGGATATGGTTGGTAGTGACTCTGTGGATTTCTGCCACTGGTTTACTTTATTTCGGGAACAGCCAAGCAAACTCACTTGGCATTGCGGGTTTCGCGATTTTAACGGGATGGTGCATAGCTAGATTACGCGGAGAACCAATCAGTTGGGCCGTGACATTTGGTCTAGTGCTATTGATACCATTGTTAATCAGATTGTTGACGCAATGGGGGTACCAAAACTCTTTGGAGTCTTGTGCGGTCAGCCTGACGTCGATTTTATCTGACTTCATAGGGCTACCGAACGTTCAAGTCGACAAAACGGTTGTCTTTAGGCAATTGATCGCAGACCAGTTCGCATGCACTGGCAATTGGGATGGCGTTGCTGGCTACTTGGGTGCAGGCGTGTTTTGCATTTTGGCATTTCGACGCAGTCTGCTGCCTGCGTCTCTTCTCCTTGCATCGTGCGTAATGTTTTGGTTGATTGTCCGAAGCGTAACCTATGTGTCGCTTTCGGTTCTAGCAAAGGAATCGGGAACATCGCCTGTCTTGCCTTTTTATTTGGAGTCTTATCAGTGCGTACTGAGAATTGCGTTAGTTTTTTTTCAAGACAAGTTCCTGAATTTTTTCTTCAAGCCAATTCCTTACAGTTTGTTTTCGGATAAGTCCCCATTGATTGCTTTCCTATGGAATTGGATGTGCTTTTTGCCTAATCCAATTTTGAAGATGCCAGAAAAGAGTAAAATAACGCGGCAGTGGCGAAGAAGTTTGCGTAGGGCCAAGAAGATTTCGAACTTCAGAACCGACTTCAAGTGGATGAAAATTGAGTTAATCAAAACTTTTAAACACCCGAGGCGTTTAGTCGACGGTGTCGCAGAAGCTTTCCGTGGTTGGCGCTCCTCGCGAAGGGTAAACGATCTAATTGTTGGCACACCGTCATGCGCGATTTTGGGATGCGCTTTTCTCGTCATGGCTATTTCCTGGCTCGATCGTTCTGAAAAAATCGCTGATCGTCTATCGACAGAAAGTAACAAAGTTTGTTCTACCGAAGTATTAGAGGCGGCAAGTTTTCAAGCACAAGAAAAGGACTTTGCAATTGCCTTGAGCGGGAAATACTCGGAACCGGATCCGACCACGCCTGTCATTTTAGAAAGCGTTAAGCGTTATGTAGAGATACTGTGCAATCGTATACTCGTGCTATCTCCGAATGACCGGATAGCCAGGTATCGACTCGGTATGATCCACAATTTAAACGCCGAAAACGATCATGCCGAATTGCAAATGCGACAGATCACGAATCGAAAATTCGATGACTTTCCTCAATCAAACGCTTGGCTTGCTAAGCATCTGGTTGTTAAAAAATCGAACGGTGGAATCGTTTCCGAAGACGAGCTACAGATAAATTTGCAACGAGCAAGTCGATGGAGTAAGTGTGAGTGTCGACTATTGTTTTTATATTCAAGCCTTCTTGAAGCGAACCGTGAAACGGAAAAAGCGGTGGAAATTGCGAAATTGGCTGTTGCATCAAATCCGAAATATGTCCTAGATCTAGCAAGGCTTTATGTTCGTATCGGAGATGATCGAGGTCGTGAGACTACCGCGACGCAAGCCGAAATGTATTTCACCGCCGAGATCAAACGTGAAGACAGCGAGTCGAATCGATTGGCCATGTCTGATGCTTTGTTGCTTAGAAATCAATTGGCGAACGCCGTTGAAATACTTTCCGATGGACTTCGCAGGAATATTGGCGGCGATCGAACCCGGCGTCAACTTTCAGAAATCCAAAGAATGATCTATTTGCAGTCGGTCCCAACGAGCGACCACCTCGACTCTGGCTTGAGTCTTAGCCTCTTGGAAGCGATGGTAGACTCGGACCCCTCGAATCCAAACATTTCCGCCGAAATAGCTAAACTACTTGCAACCAAAACCAAGCCGTCGAAAAAATTGTTGGCAGTCCTCAAAAGTCAGATCGAATCCGGCATTGCCAATGTTACATGCCATCTTCTACTTGGAGAAAAATATTTTACGATAGGTAATCTAAAAGACGCGCAGAAGCATTGGGAACTTGCGGTCCAGCAAGAGCCAAACAATGTCATTGCAATCAACAATTTAGCACTTTGCGTCGCCAAAATCTCGCCTCCGAATCTGGATCGATCTATTGAGCTTATTACCAGGGCAAATTCGTTGATGCCAAACAACGTCGATGTTCTGGATACTTGGGGAGAGGTATCAATGATCGCCAATCGACCACGTGACGCAGTCAACAAATTCGAGTGGGCTATTAAGAACGACTCTAGTCGCCTGGATATTCGCAAGAAACTCATTGTTGCGTATCGCACCGCGGGATTGAGTGAGATGTCTCGCATTCAGCAGAGAATTGTGCAAAGCATGGAACAGAACCTCGAGCAGAGCAATAGCTCGCGCTGACGGATGACGCCGGTATTAACCTTTCCTCGCATTCTTTGGTATTTAGGAATCCTCCGCATCTTGACTTTATGGTCACAGATCGTATCGACCTCAATGGCATGATAGTTGCTTGAAGAAAGCGATCGTGAAGGGCGCATTGAAAAACGCCCGTAGGTGTTCCTAGGGTCCATTCGTGAATCGCCATAGGGCTAAGAAAAAAAACGCGTTGGGGAAGCTAAGAGGGCTAGTGATGTCAGTTCTTGTTAAATGTGGGGCGAACACTTTGCCGCCAATCATGAATCGCGAAACGGCCACCTACCCGCGGCTAAGTACGCAGACCGATTGCTCGGTGGAATCCATGGTCGCAGGCAATGCGGACGCATTCGAATTTTTCTATGGTCAGTATCAGGGAATTGTCCATGCGCACTGTATGAAAAAGCTGAAAAACGAAAGTGACGCAAATGAAGTTTTATCGGAAATATTTTTTGAGTTTTGGCAAAAAGTATACCTTTATGATACTCAACGGGGGACCGTGGAATCGTACCTTTTCACAATTGCTCGGTCTCGAATCGTTGATTGCTTACGTCGGAAATTTCGCAGAGACCGGGTTGTGCATTGTGGTCCAACTCGTATCAACTTAGCCGACATTCCGGAAAGGACTCCATTCCAACCCATGCAAGAAATCATGATGATCGAGACAAATGTCAACTTGCGGAATGCAATTGAGGAACTCGATGAAAGACTCAATTCGATTTTAAAGGCGTTCTATTACGAAGGCCTAACCCATCAACAGATTTCCGGGCGCTACTTATTACCGCTCGGTACGGTTAAAAGTTTGATTCGACAGGCAATAGCGTTGCTTCGATCCGACTTGCGGCAACGATAATTACAAGCTCGTCTCGGCACGCTAAGAATATGGCACTCCGTTTGCGTTCGTCGTATCACAAGAGCGGAATTTTTGCTCAATAAACAATTCGCTTACGATTCTTCAATGCAAAGGCTATACGCAATGGAAAACCTAGTTCTTTATGGAAAAACGATCGCATTTCTAGCCACGGATGGGTTCGAGCAGATCGAGCTTACGGAACCTTGGAAAGCAATAAAAGATGCTGGTGGGACTGTGAAACTCGTTTCTCCAAAAATCGAAGGAACGATTCGCGGAGTACACCACGATGTTCCCGGGGAAGAGTTCATCGTAGACATAGTCTCCTCCGACGCAATCATCGAGGAGTTCGATGCATTGATATTGCCGGGTGGAGTATTCAGTCCAGACGCGTTGCGTTTGGATAATGACTCCGTTCGATTTGTTCGTGCTTTCTTCGATGCAAACAAGCCGGTTGCCGCCATTTGCCATGGTCCTTGGATGCTAATCGAGGCAGAAGTCATTCGCGGTCGAAAACTCACTTCATGGCCTAGCCTGAAAACAGATATTCTTAACGCTGGTGGTACCTGGTTGGACGAAGCATGTGTTAGCGACAAAGGCTTGGTAACAAGTCGTAGCCCAAAGGATCTGGCTATTTTTTGCGAGACGACAATCAAGGAATTTGCAAAGGGGGTGGCTGCCGTTCAACCTGAATTGTCAGACACCACAGCGCCTGTGAGCGCCGCCATAATTGGCCCAGCCGCGTTTAGCGGGCCAACCTCTGTCTAGGTCCATGCTTGCACAGTTGCTTCGAACGATTGTCGAACAATATGTCACGCCGTTGAGACAGCCATTTGATCCGATAACTGCGGTGGCGTTATCGAACTAGTTGGCCGATTCGCCCAAACTTTTTTTGATATCAGCTGGGCAGCTCCGATAAATGTGGCGAACGGGACGTCCGCAGCATCTTGCCCCGTTGCAATGCGAACGAACCCGTTAACAGGGGCTAGTCGCGTAGGGTCGAAGAGATACCAACGATCTCCCAAATAGGCCTCGAAAAATCCATGAAAGTCTGGTGGCTGAAGTTCGGCTGCGTAACCGCAAACGTAACGCGCAGGAATGCCGAGTCCGCGACAAAGCGCGATTGCAAGGTGCGCGTAATCGCGGCACACCCCCTGCCTTTGAACAAATACATCGCGGGCAGTTGTTTGAGCACTCGTCGAACCGGAAATGTAGTCAAGGTTACTGTAAGTCCAGTCGCAAATCGATTTAACCCGCAAGAACCCTTCCGGACTCGAACCAAATTCACGGATCGAAAAATTTCCTAGCAGATCCGACTCGCAATATCGACTTGGATTGAGATAGGGCAGAACCTCCGGTGGTAGTTCGCGATACGGATGTTCCACGAGCGTCGTTCCAAAGTCGACTTCTGCCGCTAATTCAACGGTCGCCTCGTATTGAAAGCAAATGCCTCCCGGCTGAACGAAGCATCTTTGGGATATCTTTCGTTCTAATCCGATTTCTAACCGTTCTGCAAAAATTGCTGGATTGATCGTGAGGCTCTCCGATAGAACCCTTTGGCAATCCGTTTGTGACACGTTTACGTTGAACAAAAAACTAGTTGGGCTTGTGGTGGCATACTCAAGCTTGCACCCGACATGGATTTGACTCATTTACGATCCTTGCTTCCATTAAGTGAAATGAAAAATACAAATAACTTCTTTGGGTGATTACACGCTATGTTTGAAATCCCCAAAAAAGCAATCTGATTGCATTCGTCGTGCCAGTCCTCAAAACTTGCAACCGCCCGGCCGAAGTCTATTTCGAAGGTTTCGCTTGGCTCATTGGCACGATTTTCGCATGTTAATTGCTTGACCAATTCCGGCATCGATCACAATACTGGCCGAAAACCGTGGGCTCAACAGCCGGAACGCGCTAGCGTCCGGTTCTGCCCGACTTATGATCGACGCCACCGATTCTATTTCACCTATAAAAAGCTGGGGGCATCATGGGAATTATCACAAGCGACACGAAGCAAGATATCACGAAAAACATCGCCAAAAAAGAATTGGACACGGATTCGAAACTCGTGCCGTCATCTGAGCATCCATTCGCTGACGCATTGCTTGGTAACGATCCGCCAATTGAGGAAGCCCACCCTGGATTACAGCCGGCGCTGGTGTTTTTGTCCTACCCATTCGCGCTCATCATAATCATTTCCGTTGCCTGTTTGTATTTTCTATTTACGCTAAAGGATCCTCGGCAACGGGACGTCACATCGCCGGCTACACAGTCGCCGGCTACACAGTCGCCGTCCGACGAATCGCCTGTAATCCAGTCTCCTTAGTGACGGCGAATAAACGGGGAATTTGCGTTGTTATTTCAGCGCAAAGCTGCGAAGGCCGATAAGCGTTGGCTCCAACAAGTCGAGCTCGTTGGGGGCCTGCAAAATCAGAGATACGAAAGCTGTACAACCTCCGAGCACGCGGGATTCCAAATACCGCAGGCTTGTCCAGCGGATTGGTTCTGCTTTCTGGCTACACGGAGCGAGGCGGGTGAGTGCCTGGGCCGGACGCGTGGGACGTTTTTGGCACAACCTTGATTGAAGTGGAAGCAAGCTCCCCACAACCCAACTTTTGCGTTGCCGAAAATGCTTCACAGCGTTGCCCCATAGGCCGTGTTAAATTCGGCCAAG
>JANLRK010000473.1:0-23588 GCA_031361585.1 Pirellula sp.
ATTTTTAGAGCTTTTCGCTGTTTCGACGATTTTGAAGGAGTGCCTATGCACGGGACCTTCTTGATCGATACCAATGGAAGGATACGTTGGCAGGACACCGGGTATAAACCGTTTATGGACCCGAAGTTTCTGCTGGAAGAAGCGACGCGGTTGCTTAGGCTCTAAACTGTGGCTCGGTGCAATGAGCTTCGGTTTAGTCACCCTCCCACTGCGAGGTCGTCTGATCTGGCAACCCACCCGCCGGGAGGGTAGAGCGAATTGAGTACTTGCGCAACAGGCGTGAGCGCAATCGCAATAGGTGCCAGGCACCTACCTGACCTACCCCAGGCACCTACCTGACCTACCCCAGGCACCTACCTGACGTGACAACCGATGTTGTATCCAGGGGAACAATGTTTCATTCTGTTTGGCCCCGCGAAGGGCTAGGCATATGCCGAAAAGGCACTCGTTGAACTGTTCCTGGTTCGGGGATTCCTTGTTTTTCTTGGAGTACCAAGCCATGGATGGTCCCCTCAGGATCGGCCCGCGCACAGTGGTGCGCGACTTTGTAGTTGATCGTCACTCGACCTCATTGCTAGCAAAGGCCTTTGAGGAAATTGACCCAAATTTGATACCTCCAAAGGATCCGTCTAACTTCGTTCCGGTCCACAAAATCGAATCACCAAAACCACAACTTCAGGAGACACTTGGATGAACGGATTCATTCGCGCTGCCAGTTATTCTCGCGTCAGTTCTCAACGCCAAGCCGATGAGAAGACAATAGAGTCACAGCTATTTGATATTCGCGCCAGGAATGCTCGCGACCAAATCAAAATCGATTCTTCCTTCGAGTACATCGACGATGGCTACAGTGGCGCTGAACTACAGCGTCCAGCTTTAGAGCGCCTGCGTGACCATATTGCGGCTTCGATGATTGATCGGTTGTATGTTCATTCTCCTGATCGTCTGGCTCGCGATTTCGCGCATCAAGCGATCCTGTTGGAAGAAATGGCGAAGCATACTTGTGAAGTGGTTTTTCTAAATCACGAAGGACTTCCTGACAGTCCGGAAACGAAAATGCTAATTCAAATGCAAGGCATGTTCGCTGAGTACGAGCGAGCAAAAATTATGGAGCGCACTCGACGTGGCCGTCGATACTCGGCAACTCAAGGAAAGGTAAGTGTGTTTGGCCGCGCTCCCTATGGGTACACCTATTTTCGTAAAAGCCCAGGTCAAAGCGACGCGCGTTGGGAGATCGAACCAACGGAAAGCGCCGCTGTACGATTGATGTTTGATTGTGTATCCCAGCGAGGATTTTCTTTGGCAAGTGTTTGTCGTGAATTGAAGTCACGGGGTATTCGAACGCGGAATGGGAAAGAAGATTGGCACACCGCGACGGTGCGCGGCATCTTGATCAACCCAGCTTACTTCGGACAAGCGCATTACGGAAAAGAGCGTTTATCCCTGAGAAAACCTGGTCGGCGGGCCAAACGTGGCGACCCGACTGTGCCTCGTCAAGCGAAGGTTGCAGTGGCGACACCGATCGAGGAACAGGTTATCATTCGTGTCCCCGCTATCGTTAGCCAAACAGTGTTTGAGGAGGTTCGCCAACGCATGGATGAGAATCGTAAGCAACAGCGTGCGCGGCACAGTGGCGCGAAATACTTGCTCAGTGGATTGCTGATTTGTGGCAAGTGCGGATCGGCTTACTGTCACCAAGGAGGAAGCCACTCGCATTACTATCGATGCATCGGTACCGACAAGTATCGACGCACTAGCGCCGCGATCTGCGATAACAATGTGGTCAAAGGAGCAGAGCTTGAAGCCTGCGTCTGGTCAGACCTTTGCCAACTTTTGAATGAACCCGCTCGCGTCAAACTTGAGTTCCAGCGTCGTCAAGCAGATGCACCGGAAAATTCCGAGGGGCTTGCAAAGCAACAAGCTGCGTTAAAAGGACTACGCTCTCAACTCGATCGTCTGATCGACGCATATGCACAGGGACTGATCGAGCGAAGTGAGTTTGAGGGACGCATCGGAAGTCTTCGATCGAGGCACGACCGTGAAGCGGCGACATTGGCGAGCATGCAAAGCAAGCGAGAAGCAACCAGCGATCCAGAGGCTGCGGAAGCGACCCTATCAGCTCTCGCCGACGAGGTGAACACGAAACTTTCGGATGCTTCCTTTGAACTCAAACGAAACCTGATAAAGCTGCTTATCAAACGAATCGAAATCTGCACAGACGAGATCCGCATCGTGTACAAGGTACCCCCAAACCCTTTTTTCCCAAGCCCCGATAATCGGGGCTTTTTCCAACATTGGTTGTCACGTGCTGATATCCCTCCGGGATAAAAACTGCGCAAATCTTAATACTCAACAACCCCAAATTTTTAACACCCCCGCCTTAGTGCCATCGCAATGTTTCGATAAAACCTAAATAGGCCCAGTAGGGCTCGAACCTACGACCTACGGATTAGAAATCCGTTGCTCTGTCCAACTGAGCTATGAGCCCGAAATATTCTTGTCAACAACAAGAGTATCTTAGCCGTTGCCAACGCGGTCGAGAATACCCTTACGACTGCAATGTTCGGAATAGAAACCAAACAATTCATCGCTTGTCACGGCAGATCATGTCGCCTTGGTGAACCTGACGAGGTTTCATTTCCTACTGGCAGTTCTATTACCACTCGGAAGCCTATATTCGGTTTCCCCTCGTCATACTCCTCTGACTCCAGATCATCGACCCTCCCCTCAGCAAATTTCCAGGGCTCAAGATTCCAGTAACAGTGTCCTCGCAAAACAACCAATTCCCTCCCGGTTTTTTCTTTCAACGGAATTGATGGCTGAGAATTCACTCCCAAAAAACTTCGTGTCCATTCCGTAACGTTGCCAGCTAGGTCTCGAACGCCATAAATACTCTTATCGTCCGATGATTCCTCCACGCGACGGGGACCCAACGGCATTCTGTCAACGCAAATATCTGTACCACCTTTGTTATATGGTCCTTCTTGGTCTGAATCGTTTGCACCTGCGGACTTGTCCCACTGTTCTGCGCTGGGTAGCAACCCACCGATCCATTTCGCGAATGCATCGGCTTCTTCTACATTGACGCCAACGACCGGATAGTCCAAGTAATCGCCCTCTACGCCAAGATACCTATCACCAGCCACAGCGCCGTCGAGCCAACGTGATTTGGGACTGATTTTGTTTGCGTTGCCCTTCTCGAATTCCGCAAACCAACGATTGGTGACTTCCGTTTTCATGATATAGAACGTCGGCGGATCCTGGATCGCTTGGCGCTGGATCAGTAGGAAATGGATGGGCTTGCAGTTGGGAATCGCGTATTCGACGCTCTTAAATAAAATTCTTCCCTCCGCTTCAACTCGCTCGGAATTGGGATTGGATTGCTCAGTACTACCGGGACGACCGGGAAGCATAAGACGATTAGAAGGTTTAACATTGATTCGCACCGTCTTACTAATACTGACACTCGGCGTAGATGCAGTTAATTCTATTTGCGATTCACCGATCGGCGTATTTAGGCCGGCACTCACAACTAGCCTACTATGCTCTCTGTCGAAGTCGATGGAGATGTCGTCTGCCCGTTGGGGGGACGTCATATTTACGATCGTTTCCAAACTGTCGATGATTGAGACTTCATTTGATATCGAATCTCCGTATTCGATATCGATAACGTCTGGAAGCCTGATGGTAGTTGCGGATCGAATGCGAGGTAGGTTGGCGAACCAGAAAAGGAATCCAGTCACGGCCAATCCTGTTGTAACAGCAAGAGCAGTCATCCATTTCCAAAAATTGGAACTCTCAGAATTGTTGGAATCCTTCGGTGTAGCTGCCTCGCTTAAAGCACTGACCATTTCCGAACAACTTGGAAATCGATCCTGCGTGTTTTTCGACAAGGCTTTCCGCAATACAGCTTGCTCTGGTTCTGATAGGCCACTGAGATTGGGCTTTCCGTAAAGATGTTCCTGCATTGCCTCGACCAGACTGCTAGCAGAAAAGGGCGCGCTACCCATCCGAAGTTCCACATAAGCAACAGCCAAACTATACTGATCGCTGCTAGGTACCGGTTTCTTGCTCCAAACCTCTGGGGCCATGTACATTGGCGATCCAGCCACTTGAGTCGCTACCACGGTAAGTCCAGTTTCGTCCAATAGTCGCGCTAGGCCGAAATCGGCTACTTTGACATGTCCTTTAA
Source organism: Pirellula sp. (assembly GCA_031361585.1). Lineage (GTDB taxonomy): Bacteria > Planctomycetota > Planctomycetia > Pirellulales > Pirellulaceae > JBKCUI01. The sequence continues at coordinate 4,193 of JANLRK010000473.1, forward strand.
TTAACAGCAGATTGTCCGGTTTGATATCGCGATGCACGACGTGCTGACGATGGAGGTGATCGATTCCCTCTGCTGCCTCGGACATATATCGGAGCAACTCGGGAAGCGGTATGGATTGATTGGGGCAAGATCGTGCTCGATCTTGAAGGCTCTGATCAGCCAACTCCATTGCAATCAATATCTGTTCCGATGTTACCCAAAAAGCTTGAACTTGAATCAAGTACGGATGACGCATCAGTTTCATGATGTCCAGCGAACGCAGTTCCAAATGCTTGGACTTCTGGACCGCTGGAAGTTGAACTATTTTCAAAGCAACCTCGATCCCTCCGGGCGCCTCGCTCAGCCAGACTTCACCAAAATTGCCCCGTCCAATCTTTCGAATCAAGACGTAACCGTTTTCAAGCTGAATTCTTTCTTGAGTCGATTTCGCAATTGGGGCTAGGGGATCTCTTTTCGAGACAGGGGTGCTACCTGCGACTGCGTCTACTGCTCGATCAACTGGAGATCGCCGATTAGAGAAACTGGAAATCGGCATGATCTCAAAATCGTCATCCATGGGTCTACAGATCATGGTTCCATTTTGAGGTTGCGAGTTAATCTCCTGAATTCGTCGCTTCAATTCCTCGGCCTGCACCGGAAACCAAGAGGCATAGATGTCTGCCTCAAAGGGGATGGCAGATCGCTGACGATGAAAGAACTCGATTTGCAACAAACGAACTGGAAGCTGTTCCGGAGGCCCGAGCTCTGAGTCGAGCGCGAGGTAATCAAGCAATGAAATCGATTCCCCTCGCTCCAGTCGGGTAACGAGATCAATGGCGACAAATTCGATTAGTACGGCCTTACGCAGCGGGTCGTTTACGGCAGGCAAGCAACTTCGAAAGGGCTCAGCAGTCAGTTGACCGGAAAATTCAGTCTGCCATTGGTCTCGGAATTGTTCAACGATCTGCTTGAATCGCGCTTGTTCTTGCGGCGGAATTTGCGAAATCAAACGTGTACCTCCTAATACGATATTGCATCAAAACATTCGCTGAACTTGGACGTGATCGCTTAGGATATAATCATCAATAGACGAACACGTGTAGTATAGCATGAAACGCTGGAGGAATTAATGGATACTCGAACTACGATGATTGCTTTCGCGGCATTGTTCTGTGCATTTGCCGTGAGCGCGGCAGAGGATTCACCGGAACCCATTCTGCGGATCGAGACCGGCGGACACTCGAGTTTCGTGACCTCCCTCGCTTGGCATCCCAATGGTCGTGAATTGTGCAGTGCGGGAATGGACAAGATCGTTCGAGTTTGGAAGTTGACGGAAGAAGGCAAGTTTGTCGGTAAGCCAGACGAGTCAATACGCGTACCCATAGGACCGGGGCCGCGCGGCCAAATCGATTCCATCGCTTTTTCATCCGATGGTCGATGGCTAGCCATTGGGGGATATGCCAACCTTTCCTACGGTGCCGTTTCGTTTCGCGATCCGGGTATCAAATCAGCCTTGAGTTCCAATCAACTACTTGAAATGGGGGCAATCTATCTTCTAGATCGAACGAACAATTCCTTCAAGCGTCTGGAAGGGCAAAAAGGTGTCGTAAAACGATTGGTATTTGCTCGCGCGGCCGACGGTTCCGATCAATTGATTTCGGCTGGAGACGATGTGGATGCAAAACAGCAAAAGACAGGCAGCATCCGAACCTGGGACGTTGCAACTGGCAAGCAAATCGATGGAGTACTCTTGCCCGAACTGCCAAAGAATCGACCTTCCTTGGCTGTAATACCTCCGTTGACCCCTAATGCAGGTTTGCAAATACTGGCATCGTGGGGTAATGAAAAAATGTACCACTGGGAATCACTAAAGCCGCCACAGATCCGCCCTTTCAAAGATGGCCAAAACAACAATCTAATCGTTTCTGGGCCGGACTCGAAGTGGGTAGCAACCGCTAGCGCCGATGACGTGACCGCGGAAGGTAAGCTCTCTTTTTGGAACATTAACTCCGCCGGACTACCAGAACCTGACACACGTCGTGTCATTACGTTTCGAAAGTCGGGGGACGAAAGGTTTTTGCCATTGGGATTTACGCTTTTGGCAAGTAGTCCTGATGGAAAGGAAGATCACATTGCAGCAGCCCTATGCGTATTCAAAACAGGCACCGATGGAAAGCCGACAGCTGACCGTTTCCAATTGAGGGTTTTGACTATCCCAGCGAGTGGCGGGCCTTCGCTCGAGATCGTGCGGAAAGATTTATGGAAAGTTGATTCGAACGGTATTCTTGCGCCTGACCTCTCTTCGACTTTGAAAGGGCGATATCTTGCTATCGCTGGAAATCCCAACCACGAGATTTCGGTTTTTGCGATCTCGGACTTGCTGAAAAAAAATGCCCAGTCGCAACAACTAGTTGGACGAGGATCTTTTGCAACACAGATTTCATTTGTCGAACGTGATGGTGCCATGGGACTGAGGATTGTCGAAAAGTCTTTTGAGCTAGCCAAGCAGCCGTCGCAATTCATATTTGACCTCCAGAAAAGTAAAATGGATGCGATCGAAATGCAAGCTTGGGGTGAGAGTAAACCCGATAGCAAAGGATGGACTGTCGGGCAAAATGGAAAGCAAATAACAGTAACGCATCAAGGACGCGTCGTGCAAACAATTCAAGCGCCGAAGAGGCATGAGATTACGTCAGCACTTCTTTCATCGCCCATTCGTGAGACTGGAACGCCACTGCTAATTGTTGCCGCCATCGCCGATGAAAGCGTTCAACCTTGGCTGGGCGTGTTTGACGTAAAAGATGGCTTGTTGAAAAGGGAATTCGATGCGCATACAGGAATGATTGCCACCATGGCGTTATCGCGTGACTCACGACTTTTGGCGACTGCTAGTTCCGACCAAACCATTGCCGTATGGGACTTATCGGATACCGAAACGATTCTCCATCCACGCTCGACGATTAAGGGTATAGCGTTCATAGAGAAGAATCAAAGTGTGGAAGTGGATGCGATACAGGAATTCGCACAAACAAACATTCCTCTGAAAGTAGGTGATCGATTGCTGGGGTATTTGGATCCGACTCGTCCAAATCTGTTTCGAACCTGGCCAACGGCCCTACAAAAAAAGGATCTCCTTTGGGAACAAAAACCCGGAACTCAGGTCACCGTTCGTCGACAACGGGGAACAGAAGTTTTGGATGTTCAAATTGTTCTGGATCAACTTACCGATGAGCGAAAGCCACTTTTCCAATTGATGATTACGCAAAAAGACAGTACTGGCAATCGACAATGGATTGGCTGGAGTCCGCTTGGGCCATTCGATGCCAGCGACGTTGAAATACGTCAACGTTTAGGTTGGCATTTCAATGTGTCTAGACCCAAAGCCCCACTTGCATTTTCGCCCGTGGACCAATACCCCAATCTTTTCCAACCCGGATTTCTTTCGAACGCAGTCAAGAACCTGGGACGGCCCTCCGAAGTTGTTCCGATAACATTCTTAGAGCCTCAAATGAACGTGCATGTCTTGGAGGCAGACCAATTGAACAAGTCGGGGATTCCGATGGTCCGCCAAACACCGCAAGCGGTCACGGTGCAAATCAACAATCCTTCGTTCCCGGCGGAAATGATCAGCAGCATACGGCTTATAGTTGACGACCAAGTCCAAGGGGAGTTTCACCCAAACGGAAAGGACAGTTGGCTATTCGACTCCTTTATCCTTGCCCGATGGAACAGGGGCATGCACCGACTCCAAGCAGAACTTGAAACACGCACGGTTCCGAGCCGCAAGGTTGTCGTCGAATCGCAATTGGTCTATGTTCCAAAAGGTCCGACAATAGAACCAAGTCTTCGACCAATCGCGATGACCAAGGAATCAACTGCGACCGTAAAAGCTGTAATCAAGCCTAGTCAGGTGGAGTTACCGATCGATGTTGTACTCGTCCGAATCAATGATGCCGGCGGGCGAGAGGTACTTAAGACCTGGGAGACCAGCCAACAAAACAACAAAGAATTGACCCTCGAGCTGCCGTTGGAGTTAGACCTTGGACGCAATCAATATATTGTCGAAGCGCAAAACAAAGGATTAACCGAAGAGACGAAAACACTTGAGGTATCCACCTGGAAATTCGAAATCAATCGAGTAGCGCGCGATATGAATCCGCCGAACATAGAACTGACCGCATTGCAAGATCTTTCTGACTCGCGTCGTGATACTATCACTCTTGGATCAGGCGAGTATGTTGTGGCGAGCGAAAGGGCAATGCTCTCGGGTTCGATCCATGCAAATGAGAATTTGACATTCGCAACGATTGACGGAGAGAATTTGTCAGGATTTGTTTCCGATGCAATGGCGGATTTTACATTCCAAGCACCGCTACTTCTTAAACCTGGACACAACGCAATTCGAATTGCCTCAAAAACCGACACGAGCCCTATGTCGACGCTGGATATCAACGTTTTGTTCCGTCAACCCTTGCCCGACATCGAACTGGTTCAGCCCATCGGTGCACAGGCGATTGAATCGTTGTTGTCTCCATCCACCATTCGGCTGAAAGCGATCTTTAAGTCAGGTCAGAATCTCCGCCCGATTTCTGTACTTGCAATGGTCAACGGATTGCAGATCGAGCAACCGATGGCGGTTGATTTGAAAGCCGGCGAGATTCAGGGCCAAATCCCACTCAGCTTGGGACTCAATACACTCCAATTGCAACTTTCCAATGATACCGGCGCCGAGGCGCAAACGACTCCAATGTCGTTTTATTATCAGCCGACGCCAATCGTCGATGAGCTGCGCGTCCCCGAGGAAATTGAAGGAGCTGCATTTGATATTCGATTGAGTGGCCAGGCAGCCAGTCCGATTGAGCGGTTACTGATGGAGGGTCGTGAGTTACCGCATTCAAAATGGCAATGCGAACAATCCGGAACCAAGTTCACATTGAACGTGTCTGCATTGCCATGGCAATCCGAACTAAGGCAATGCAGCTTGGCCGTTTTTGCGACCGGAATTGCGAAACCCGCATTCGCAACAATGGATATGCCAAAGAGGAAACTTCCTGCACAACCTCCCAGTTTGGCTTTCCTAAGCCCGAGTGATAGCGCGTCGGTAACCACCGAACTCGTCAACATCGAATATTTGGTACGCAGCCGTTCGACTATCGCCAATGTCGAACTTCTCCATGATGGTCAACCCGTTCCCATTTCCGCCATCCCGCCCATCAAGGAAGGAGATGACTCCGCGCAACGGCAACTGGTCGCGGTTCGATTGCGCACTGGAACGAATGTGTTTCAATTGGTCGCGGAAAACAAGGACGGCTTAAGTTCACGGTCGTTGACAATGAACTATGTTCCTAGCCCTGTTGAGATAGAGGTGGATTCGGTAACGCCAATCGATAGTCCCGATGCCGGCCAACGGCTGTCTCTACGACCCGATGGAACGTGGAGAGTAGATAAGCCCGTTGAGACAAGTCAAAATCTGCTTCAGGGCCGTATTCGGTGGAACTACCGGGATGATGTTGCGATCAACGAGTCGAACTCACAGGTCTGGATCTCCGTTAACGGATTTAAGCAGGCCGTTCGTCTTCAAGCGTCCTCACCCAACTCGCTTGAGCGACAGTTTGTCGGGAAAGTTCATTTCTTCCGGGCTCAAGAAAACGTCATCGAAGTCATGGCAACGGACTTGCGGAAAACGTCTACCGCCAAAAAGGTAATACGAATTGATTGTCAAGCGCCGGAACTACCGCGTCAGCGACTCCATCTTGTCATTATTGGTGTTGGGGTTCAATCCACAGATGACACTGCTCTAGTTAAGGACGCCGTGGCTTCACTGGCAGGAACTGAATTACGGCCCTTCACAAGCAAGTTTCTATTTAATTCACCGGCCTTCACCGAATGCATTGGCTATGGGCCCTATACAAGGCGAGAAACAACACCGGGAAGAATTAAGACAATACTGTATAGTGTTAACCGTGCAATTCAGCAAATGCAAGCCAGAGATTATGCTAATGATGTCATGCTAGTCTATTTCCGAGGAGGCGAGCAAGTGGATATGGGCGGGCAGTTCTACTTGACTACCCAACAGGCGCGTGATGCGTCTGAAGCCGATTTGTTGCGAACCCCAATCCAACTAAATGATTTTGCCGTCAGTAGTGAATACTTAGCGAATTTCGTCAATCACTGTCCGGGCACACACTTGCTTCTACTGGACGTTACGCGTTCCGTTCATAGTCAGAGCGTCGCGAACAATTGTTTCGTTCCTGGCGCCGCGACCTTTCGGTATGCATGGCTAAAGGGAGGGGAGGTTCCAGCAGATGCGAGATTAATCTCCGCGTGGCAAGTAACCCCACAGTCGTCTCGTTTAAAGCAAATCGAAGGTCAGTTGTCGGCTAAGCATTTGCAATTATCGCAACGCTACCAGGATGCATTGCGATACGAGAACAATGTTCCAGATGTGTTGCGAGATCTTGTGCTGGGTGATTCGAGGTGATTGAACTGCAATGTGTGGGATAGGCTTCCAGCCTGTCGTTGCTGTCATGGCATGATGGAAGCCTATCCCACTTAACTTTAGAACGCGTACCTGTATTCGACTCGAAACATATCAGAGTACCAACGATCTCCGGTGACAGGCTTGCCATAGCTGCCTGCCAAGCTTCTGCGACCAAAGGTGTACCTCAAGCCACTCTTTACATTGACTATCGTATCGCCGGACGCGTCGAACACGGTATTCGTCGATGCATCAAATCCTTGACCACTCGTGACGGTCCAGCCTACCGTTTCGAAAGTTCCCGTCAGTCTGCGACGCTGTCCGCATGTGTCAAGGTTCAGCAGGTCGTACCCACCCCCGATTCCGTAGCGAAGAATGGTACCGGCAAAGTTGCGTCCTTGGAACTGCGAATCGGATAGCGGTATCCAAACTCGGAATTCACTTTGAATGATCAAGCGATCGTTTCGTCGACTTAGGTAAAGCAGGCCGGGTTCAAGCGTCGTGTGACCGTTACCAAGTCCGCTTCGCGCATCGCCTGTTGGAACATACACTCGAAATTGAGCCGTCAAATACTGTTGATCTCGAGAAACAATGGAGGATTTAAAGCCGAAATTCATGTCGCTCAAACCGCCAGTGTTTTGTGTCACGTCCGGGTTGATGAGACGGAACGGTGTTTCAGCAAACATAGAAAATCGCTTGGAAAAAGCTCGTTCGAAGTAGGGCACGAACTCTTGATAATCGACGTTTCTATTCGCGATACCTTGATTTCCCGCAATTCCGGGGCTTCCAGGACCAGGTGCGTTGCCACCGAAGCATCCACATTGCCCGTAGAAGAATTCGGCTCGATCGGGTAAGAAATTGTTGTATGCAGTATCGACGCGGAAGCGGAACATGTTGCTAATGACCGCGTTGTCGATGTACGTTCCAGGCGCACTTGCGGCAAAGGAGTCACCCGTCGAACTGCCAGACCTGATATTTAGGTTTCCAAATCCACCACTCCCACTACTTTCATTCGCAAAACTAGGCGTGTTGCCACGAAATGGAGTTGGCGTAGAACTCTCCGGCAGCACACTACCTGGAGTTACTGGAGCCGAGACACTGTCGTTATTTCCCGGTTGAAAAGGGGCGGGGAAAGTTGAGAATTGACGAGGCAAATCACCTTGTTCAACAATTCCTAAGGTCCTGGCGGGCGAAGGTACAGCATCGCAGCTCGTCTTACCCCAAGGACTAGCATTCAGTGACCCTGCGCCAACCGCAACACCAAGGAACAACACGCTCCGAAGGCTCTTTGAACATATTGATTTAACCATAGCGAAGAATCCATTCCATGCCAATGCGGGGTGTTTCAATATAGATTTACTCCATACGACAACATTATCGACACAGAACCGTGATGATTTAAGGAATTGCGTTCCTCTACTGATTTTCGCCCCATTCGTCACAATCTACGCGTCTTTTGTCGCCAATGTTTCTATGGAAGAATAGAAGCATTCTGCAGACGTGGAGCAGTTTGCACTGTTTAGCTCCGGAGCAGAAAAATCCAGCAGGACGAGCCTGCTGTATTTATCAATCCCACCAGCTTGAAATGAAAGCCACGCGGTAAGAGCCAACGCAAGACTATCGAATCGGATGTGTTAGTTCGCTACCCAGAGGTGCCCATTCAACCTGTTTCTTTTCCACACAACATCGCAACCAAGCGTCGCGGCGTTCGGTAAGCTCCTCAACGATCGATTGAGCGCGCTGAGAAACTTCGTTTTGCTGCCACCGATCGTCCGGAGTTGCAAACAACTCGACCCGTTCCGCATCCGTTCTTGCGGACTCTGAGTCAGCCGACCAACGGCAACTCCAAGCGGGCACCGACACATGCACCTGTCCTTCGATGCAAGAATAGGCCAATTGATTTTTCGTTGGCCAGTCTTCGGCCGGCAATGCCTCAACCTCCGAAACCAAGTCCGTACTCATTACGTCGGAGATCACCTCTGCATCATCGATTCCTAACCAATTGCAAAGGGTCTTCAAGATGGAATTGGGCTGAACCATAAATGGAACTCGGATTCCAACGTCCAACTGCTTGCCAGGCCGAAGCACCAGTGGTAAGTGCAACGCCTCGGCGTAGAGCGAGGCGGCTCCCTGGCCGACCCAGCCGTGTTCCCCGATCGGGTAACCCTGAACCCCCGCCAGAACTTGCAAGCAGTCATCTGCGATCCCGAGTTCCCCCAAGATCTCCTCAATCATCGACCATGCGTCATCGAGCACCATCGCTTGACCACCCATTGCACACGCCAGCCCAAAGACTTCGTCTGGATCGGTCTCCTCGGTTATTTCCAACACGCCTGGAACGGTCTCAAAGGGAGGCTCTGGATCACCTTCGTCACACATGACGCAGCGGTATTCGTACGGAGCGTCCCAAACTCCATTCAAGCCTTGGGAATGTATCCACAATACAGGATACTCCTCACGTTGCGTTGCCCACTGTCCCAAAGCCGCTTCAAACAATCTAGTGATCTGCGTTTGATCACCTTCCTCTGATTCATCCGATTGCGTTTCAATAAGCAAGGTACTACCAAAGTCTACTCGCGTTGACTCTTCAATTACTTCAACCGAATCCGTTATCAACATGGCTCGCTCAAACAACGCATGGCAAATAGCCGACGGGTCGTTGCACCGCGAAGCAAAATGCTTACCAGTCCACATCGACTCCAAAACATCGACGGGTCGGAATGTGTCGGCCCAAAACTGATCAAAGACGATCGATCGGCAGGCAAAGCTGTCTAGGTTTTTGGTAGGAGCTATTGCGCCTCCATAGCAGCCAACCAAATTCGTCCCTAAGCCTTCGACCGATACGATCAATGCATAACGAGGTTTGGTTGACATCGGAGCATCTACTTGTTTTGAATCGCCGATTTTGTTATGCGTCCACTTGCAATAGCTTGGGTTCAATCATAACGGCATCGTCCGACTCGGGGTTGATCAGCAATCCAAACTCCGACGAGAGCGGAGCGAGCAAATCCTCACCTGCGACCTCAAACAAATCGACCTCCTCCCCTTCGATCTGGTCGGAAATAGAATCCACAAACTGCTCGGCGTGCTCCGAACTAAGGAACGCAACTAATGCAGGGAATTCCTCAGTCTCCAGGATCATGGCCGATAGGGACTCTTCATCATTACTGAGCGAGACGAGCGTAAAGTGTTCGCTGCGAATCCAATCCAAAATAGCCGGTTTATCCTCCGCTTCAATTGCGGAAACCAAACCGTCCAGTCGGGATTCAACTTCGTCATCAGCATCTTCGGACTGCATTTTTCTCTTTCCTTTGCGAAATTCTAATGGAACTGGGCCGTAAGTTTGACAAACGATCCTTCAATGGCCTAGAGGAAATTTGCGAAAAACCGAGCATTTCGCGCTTAGGAAATCTGATGGGCTTCCAGTTTTTCTAAAACCCAAGCCAATAGGCGCCAAATACCATCCACATCGGAATGGTTACAATGCCTATCAGCGAGGTACCGACAACTACCGTCCAAGCCGTTTCCACACTCTGGTTATAAAGTCGGGTCATCACCAATGGAAATGTTGCCGCCGGCATTGCCGCTTGCAATAGTAAAACTTCCTGAAGCTCACGAGACGAACTACCGAATTTTGCAACGGTCAAAAACACAATTGGCAAGAGCAAGTTCCGCACGGCTACTGCCAAGACCAATGGACGCCAAGATTCGGAATACTTCACGCGGCTCGCATAGTCATAAACGATAGCCCCACTGAGTACCAGTCCCATGGGTATCGAGCAGCGTCCCAACTGTTCGCTCATGTTCAACAGCGGTTTAGGAATGAATGCTTGACCGCCAAGCTGGCGTATCGTCAGCGCGATTACCACCGATATCAAAGGCGGACTGAACACAATACGACGCCATGACTTCGTCAGGCCATGCCCGGAGATTATGAACAAACCAATGCTCCAAAGTGCCATGTCGACTCCGACATTGTGCACGAGCAGAGCCACGACGCAACCAGGGTAGAATGCCTCTGCCAAGGGAAATGCCAGATATCCATAATTCGCAATGCCGGTGCAAAGCGCAAACGATCTTCGCTCTGATGGCTCTTTTAGGCCGAACCAGCGACCCACTAGCCAAACAACACTGACAGAAACCCCGAAGCCAAAAGCCGTAAGCCCGGCGCCATAAAGCGACGGCGTCCAAGCCGCGAAGCTTGCCGTGAGCTTGGGGTCCGTCATGATCCGTTGGAAAAAATAAGACGGCAGTAGTACGTTGGAGGTGAAAGCTGCCAGCGATCGATCAACCTCACTCGTAAACCACTTCATGTACCTTGCAAAGGCACCGACGGACATCACCAAGAAGACGCCTGAGACGGCCGTCGCTATACTAAGAAAGTTGCTGCCCGTTGAGGGTTCAATCTGCATACACGCTTACCGTTTCATGAACGGTAGATCTGGAACCATACCCGAAAACATGGAACGATCGTCTTGGCTCACCACTACATGGTCGCCTGCTCGCAACGAATAATTTTGTCCTTCCATTACATTTTTTCCAGCATCGTCGAAGTCTACATCGAGACGAACAGGTGGCAAGTTCTTTCCATTCGGCCTTAGGATGGTCGTCTTGATCCGTCCAACTTTTTTCTGCAATTTGGCATCCCGAATCAAATCAGCAATGAACAACGACTGGCCTGGCACCAGCGGAATTTTTTCGAAATGCCGCTTGCCGTTATTCACTTCAAGCACAATCGCGGGGTTTCCATCGTCCATGGTCAACGGTTTTTGAGCGCCATATTCGCCAAAAGTGTATCCCGCTTGCTTCAATCCCTTCGTATCCAGATTGTCCAATGGGCCCTTGGTCTTACCCAAAAGCGTAGAGCAGCCGCTGGAAAGAGTGGTGACGAAAAGCAAGCAAACGAATGCCAAAAAGTATGCGCGGCTATTTCCCCAAAAACAAGCAACTTGTGTCAAAGCTATGCTAGCGTTTTTCAAAAATGTACTCATCATCAACAATCCAAATGCCAGAACCAAATGGGATTAAGGAGCTTCAACGTTCTATCCAGCCTTTCGGCATGAACAACCATACCGCTTGAACTAAAACTCTACTTTATCGGGATAATCTCCCTAAACCGCCAACTCAATGGCATCGACTGCTAGCTTAATTCTTCCCAGATACAACTATGACTTACACGCTTACTAAGCTGACTTCACTGAAGTCCATCTCCGAATTTCGACTCCATTCGGAAAGTCTCGGAATCGAGCTGCCAATCGACGAATCCCTAGTTCGCGGTAACGAATCTCCTATTTTATCTTCAATCGCCTGGGGCTCTAAAACAATTGGGAATCGAATCGCTATCCAGCCTATGGAAGGTTGGGACGGTACCAATACCGGCGGAACCAGTGAAGCGACCGTCCGGCGTTGGGGGCGTTTTGGGGAAAGCGGCGCAAAGCTGATTTGGGGCGGGGAAGCGATGGCGGTCCGTCCAGACGGCCGAGCCAACCCCAATCAATTGCTGATCCTCAAAAAAAACCAAGCAGACATCGAATACCTTCGTTCCACGCTGATACGGAGTCACCAGGAAAACTACGGCAACGTCGACAATCTCGTAATCGGTTTTCAGCTCACTCACTCCGGTCGATTTTGCCGTCCCAACGATAAAAAACGATGGGAACCGAGAGTTGCATACCGACACCCCATCCTGGACAAAAAGTTTTCGGTCGACAGTGACTCTATGGTATGGACCGATACTCAGCTCGACGAGTTGATCGGCGATTATGCCGCGGCCGCTAGGATAGCTCAAGAGATCGGTGCGGACTTCGTCGATATCAAGTGTTGCCACGGTTATCTGCTCCATGAATTCCTCGGCGCAAAAACGCGACCGGGGAACTATGGCGGCTCGTTTGAGAACCGTACACGCTTACTGTTGTCGATCGTTAAAGCGGTGCAGCAGTCCGCGCCGGGACTCGGAATTGGCGTCCGGCTCAGTGCATTCGATTCCGTGCCCTTTGTTCCCAATCAAGAAACGGCTGAACCTGGAAAGCAAGGGCAAGGAATGCCGATGGATTTTTCAAGTCTAGTGCCCTACGTTTGGGGTTTTGGGATCGATGAGTCCGATCCTCTCAAGCATGAATTAACGGAAGTGCGCTTGCTGATCCAATCGCTCGCAACGCTTGATGTCAATCTCATCAACCTCTCTGCGGGAAGTCCCTATTACTCTCCGCATATATTGCGTCCAGCAGCATATCCGCCGTCCGATGGATATCAACCTCATGAGGATCCATTGATATCGGTAGCCAGGCAACTGAATGTGGCGGGTCAATTGAAAGCGCAGTTTCCAAACACATTGATAGTTGGTTCTGGCTATTCGTATTTGCAAGAGTTCTTGCCTAACGTAGGACAGCATCAAATTCGGACGGGCAAGATTGATTTCATCGGATTGGGACGAATGGTTTTATCCTATCCAAAGCAATTGATGGATGCGATTCAACTGGGCAAGAGCGAACGCAAACTTGTTTGCCGAACTTTTTCCGATTGCACGACCGCACCCCGCAACGGGCTGGCATCGGGCTGCTATCCGCTCGACGAGTACTACAAGCGAACACCAGAGGCCGCTCGTCTCAAAGAAATCAAAACGAACTTGTAGTGACTCGCATCGTAGGGTAGGTCACTCTTGCCGAGAGTGACTCTAGTCGCCTAACCGTGGTGCGCATGGAATTCCGCAATTCAAGGTCGCATCCGGCAGATGCGACCTACGGTAGGTCACTCTTGCCGAGAGTGACCTCGCACTGCGTATGGAATTTGACCGATCTATGCAAGTACCACTTGCATCGCGGAGTGGATTGGGGCAAGTTGGGTTAACTGGCAAATCTCGATACAGTCGAGGTAGCATCAAAAAACAAAAACCTACCGAATTGGCATTGACGTTCCAGTTGCAACTGCCGTATTTCCTGTTCCATCAAAGAACCATTTGAAGCTCTGTCGTCGATCGAGAATTTGCGGGAATGTTCGATCGGCCTTCCTCCTGGGTTGGAGCAGCATATAACTGTCAGCTAGCGATTACTGGGTCAATTGTTAGGTGACGGTGCTTCACGATAGAGCTTAAGACTGTGCACCGGGGCAAGCAAAAGTTTGCCCCGGTGCCAGGGAACAAAAAAGGCCGATGGCGAAACCATCGGCCTTTGCTTTTTGCTCGACGCCAAAATCGGGCCTTCCCACTCTCCGATGCTTGCAAATACGTGGGACCGCGTGCTTCATCCGCTGAATGAGTCTGATACCGAAACAAAAAGTTAGAATTGGATCTCCGACTGTGTTACAATCCGCTGACTTTGCGAAGAAGCTGTAATCTGAATACGACCCCCCTTTTCAATTGAGGATGGATGTAGTCATGCGATGCGCCCCGCTCCTACGTGTCTCTTTGTTGCTGCTGATAGCCTCGCCGTTCGTTTCGCCGGTTTGCATTCCAAGAAGCTTGTCTGCTCAAGAGCCAGTTCGAAACGAGTCAGACCCCAGCAAGAACGAAGAGACGGACGAAGACAAAAAAGAGCGCATCGCTGCCGAACGCTTCCTCGACTTGCTTAAGAAAAAACCCAGACTTGGGACGGCGCTCGATAAAGTCTATGGCTATCACGTTAGTCGCGGCACTCTCGACGCCTTAACAGCCAATCTGGAATCTCAAGCCGAAACCGGAAAGAACGGGAACCTTTGGCAGGTCGTCGGCATGTTTGCAATGCAACGCGGCCAAGACTTACAAGCCGCCGCCGCCCTCGAAAAGGCCGAACTGCTGAATCCAAAAGATCCACTTGTCAGTTACTACCTCGGCAAGTCGCTGGTTCTTCTTGGCCAGGTCGATGCCGCCGCCGCAGCCCTTCAGCGAGCCATCGACAACAAACCTGCTCGTGCGGACCTGCTCGAAATTTCCCAAGATCTTGGACGAATCTATCAACGCACGAACCGAAACGAGGAAGCGCTGGCTGTCTGGAAAAGACTCGAAGCTACCTTCCCTGGCGACCAACAGGTCCAGGAAGAAATCGCAAGTATTCTTGCCGAAGAGGGCGCCCGCGAAGCAGCCCTCGAACGCTACGATGCACTGGCCAAGAATCACAAAGACAAATTTCGCCAAATCGAAATGTCCATCCGAGCCAATCAACTGCGCGCCGAAATGGGCCAACGCGATACGGCATTGTCCAACTTCGAATCGATTCTCCAAAAGGTCAATCCAGATAGCTGGCTTCATCGCGATGTGCGACGACGCATCGATGAAGTCTTCTTGACTTCCAATGACTACGACGGATTGATCCAGTATTATCGCAAATGGATCGAGTTGCATCCGGATGACATCGAAGCCATGATGCGAATCGGTCGCCAGCTTTCCATTCAACGCCGAGGAGCCGAAGCTCAATCGCTATTCAGGCAGGCCATCGAACGAGCTCCCTCCAATACCGAAGCCAGACAACTGCTGGTCGACGCTTTGGTGAGCGAGAACAAATACACCGATGCGGCCAAAGAAATGTCTCTCTTGATTGACCTCGAGCCCGACAATATCGACCGATTGGTACGATGGGGTGAACTGATCATGTCCGACGAGGCCATCGAGGTTGCCGAACGACGCAAGCAAGCTGCCCAAGTGTGGCAACGCATGTTGGCCAAGCGTGGCAGCGATCCTGTCACGGTCTCCCGAGTCGCCGATCTAGTCCGCGGTGCTGAACTCCCAGAAGAAGCGATCTCGCTATATCGAAAAGCGATTGCCTTAGCCGATGCCGAACCTCAGTATCGAGAGTATTTGGGGGAATACCTGCACAAGCTGGCTAGAAAGGATGAAGCCCTCATTACTTGGGAGGAGATCGCCTCAGGCACTCGCGAGTCACGCGAAAACTGCGTGCGACTTTCCGAAATCATGAAGCAATTTGACTATCCAGAAAAGGCAATTGCCGCGATCGCCCTCGCTTGCGAATGGAACCCAGCCTTCGAACATCGCGCTCGCTACTCCGAACTCCTCAGAGACGACAAACAATTCGACGCATCCCTCGCCCAATTGGATCTGGCAGAGAAGCTCGCCGAGGACAAGGAAGCGCGCGAGAAGCTGGTCGACCTGCGAGTCAAGGCCTATCAAGCGGCCGGCAAACTGCAGGATCGAATTTTGATCCAGGAAAAACTCGTGGAGTCAGAACAGGCAAACAGCGCCGCTGCTTGGCAACTGTTGGCCATGCTTCGCGAAGCCAATGGCAAATTCCAGGAAGCCGTGGCTGCAATCCAAAAAGCCATCGAGCTAGACTCGAGCAATATCAACTTCTCGCTTGCCGCTGCGCGATTGCAGGAACGGTCCGGGCAAATTGGGCCAGCTATCGAAACCTATCGACGACTCGCCTCCATCGACCGGCGATTCATGAGCAACTACCTAACTCAGATCGCGGGTTTGCAAATGCGGCTCGGCCAAAGCGAAGCCGCCTTGAAAACCGGTCGTGAACTAATCGCATCCGCGCCTGGAAACGCCGAAAACTTTCGGTTCTTTGCCGACCTTTGCTTTCAAGCAGGAGACAATAAAGCTGGACTCGAAACGCTTCGCCGCAACTTGCGAAACCATCCCAACGATGTCGATGCGATCAACTCGCTGGCCAAGTACCTTTCGAACGAACTTCAAACTGACGAAGCCATCGAACTCTATTGGCGAGCCTTCGAACTTGCCAAAGATTCCGATGCCAAGACGACGCCGATTGCGGCTTTGACAGAGCTGTACCTACGTGCGAATCGATTTGAAACGCTCATCAAACGGCTTGAAACCATTGGCCGCGAAGCGAACAAGGTACGCGACGCAACCCTTTGGACCGCTTCCGCCTATCAAGCTGCCGGTGACCTCGGGATGGCCAAGTCGATCCTGGAGCGGTTGATCCGGCAAGAAAGCCGTGACACGAAGATCTTTGAACAAATCGTTGCACTATCCAAGGCGGAATACGACCTTGAGTCGGCGGCAGAATACCAACGGCGACTCAATATCATATCGCCTAGTCCTCAGGGTGAATACGCACTTGCCGGGATGCTCGCTGATCTCGGTCAAATCGATGAGGCGGAAAGCGTATGGATCAAGCTCAGCTCTCGTGACGGTAAAGCCACCTCGGTAACGGCAGCCGTCAATAGCCTCATTTCTAAAGATCAGTTTGAATCCGCCTATAAGATCGTCGAGAAAGCACTTGCTCAATCGCCCGACGAATGGGAGCTCTTTGCCCCCGGCATGATCAGTCTCTACCGAGCCGACAAAAAGACAGCGGCTCGAGAATTGGCCAACAAAGTACTCAGCCTAACGGTACCTGCATGGACGCTAAGCGAAACAGCAAAACAACAACTGGCCAAGTCCGCCAAAACTCCCAACGCATCGCAATTCGCAATTAATTTCAGCAAGGAGAACGTAGTCAGTCGGCAACGCATGACCCAGCAAATCAATCAGCTGAAGCAATCTGTTTTTCCCGACTCGGACCGTTTTTACGGCAGCAATGGCCCGCCGGCTTTTTCACCCACTTGCTTTAACGACGTTCGAATCTTGGCCAAGGGTATCCTGTTGCAGACCATGGAATCGAATGATGCCATGGACAACTCCATCAAGGAAAAAGTGGCCCTTGCCAAAGAGTCCAAGAAGCCTGACGACCTTTGGGAAGCTATGGACATGATGCTCTGGAAGAACTCGAACCTGGAGTACTCCGCTCAAGGCGAGCTGGTCGCCGAATACGACGAATGCCTGGGACTTCTGATTTCGGTCGGCGACCGCACTGCTAAACAAAGCCGCCTTAGTCGTTTGATGAACAGCACAACCTCCAATTCGCGAAATCGAAAACCAATCGCTTTGGAGTCGGAAAAACTGGCTGAAGCAGAATCGTTGAGCAAAGATCTGGCCGATGATTCACAAAGACTGGACGCCATCATGCTATGGCTGGCTGGGCAGTGGAAGCTGGCAGGACAAAAAGACAAGGCCGACGCGCTGCTCGAAAAAGTCTCTGTCAGTACTCAGCCGAATCAACTGATCCAAGTTGCGACTCAACTGTTCAGCGAAGAAGAACCGCAAACCAAACGTGGTTTGGACCTTTTTCGAAGGGCGCTGGATGAAACGATCCGTCAACCCAAGGCGCAGGTAATGCAGGTATATACCTACAGCCAATTGGTAGGCGCCTTTGCTGAAAAAGCGACGGCAGAGCAATGGATTGAGATGCTCGACCTAGGTATTCAATTCCAAGTCAAGCTGACGTCCAAACGCAGACCTTCAGAACGCGTCGCATTGGTAACTCAGCCGTCTAACGCATACTATTTCCGAAACGGCAACTACATTCAAGTCCCAGTCTCGTTCCCGCAAGCAAACGGATACATGGATCAGTCGCTACTGACCTCCCTTAAGATTGCATACGACCAAAAGGATGCGAAAACCGACGAGCTAGAAGCAACACGCGAGGCAATTAGAAAGCAGCTGCAAGCCTGGGCTTCGGCTACAACGGATGATGCGATGCTACGAATCGTGCGGCAATTGGCTTGGATCGCATTTGCAATCTGGGACAACAAAAAGGATGTTGCGCTTTCAACTTTGATGGAAATGCAAAGCGCCGACCCGGCTAACGAACTGTTCAATTTGTTAAGCATCCGGTTACTTAGCGAAACGGGCCAAACCGCGAACGCCTTGGCCATGGTCGAAAAGATCAAGCCGGTCAATCAGCAAATGCTCGTCGACCGAGAGCTTACGATTCTGCAACTCGTCATTGCCTTGGGAGATCTTGATCGTGCACGTCAAAGCGCGCAACGTTTGTTTGTGCTCAGGCTTAAGCCGGAAGTCGAGTTCAAGCTCTGCGACTTGATGTATCAGCTGGGGCTCAAGGAGCAAGCGGATCGAATGATGGAAAGGATCCAACGACGGAGTGGCGGCAAACAAGACACCTTGATGCTGCTCATGAACCGTTATGTCAGCACCGGTGACAAGAAAAAGGGGGCTGAGATTGCTCGAGCAATTCTGCGTCGAACGAAACCGCGTGGTGGTTCCCGCTATATGACACAGGAGTTTTCGCAAAATGAGGCCGCGTTGAAAGTGCTATCACAGGCGGGAGAACTGAAGTCTCTCATTGAACAAACCGAGGAACAACTCAAGCGTTCGCCAAAATCGCTCAAGATTATCGACGCGTTATCGTCCTACTATGAGGCAGCGGGCCGCCGAGAAGATGCCACCAAACTTCGCAGCAGCCTCGCGGGAAAGGTAGGCTTAGATCCAACTGTCATCTTTCAGGTCGGAATGGGGCTTTCTCGGGCGAGCAAACACGCGGAGGCTGTTGACCAGTTTTTAGAAGCCATACGCAAGAAGCCGGAGATGCTTTCCGATCGATATTACGATATGCAAAACAGTCTAACTACGGCCAAGGCCTGGGGCAAGTTGGTCGCCGTCATCGACGAACTTGGGCCAAGCAAATTCCGGTCATCATCGTACAGGTTTCAAGAGATTGCCCAACAACTGGTTCAATCGGCGGACGTTGCGAGTGCGGAAAAACTCTTCGCCGTGGTTGTCGCTAAAGGGGATTTAGAACTGTTAGGTTATGTTGCGGAGGTTACCAAGATTCCGAAATTCAAATTCGATGAGGCGACTCAAGCGACCGTATTGAAGCGTGTGATTGACCCCAAGTTTACGAGTGGCCAAAACTCGTTCAGTTACGTACGCTCCTATCAACAGAATGGCAAAATTGACAATCCCATTTTTAAAATGTTGAACTCGATAGCTGAAACGGACAAGCTCTATGCTGAAATCTGCTCGGCCATGAAGAAGAAACTTTCGGATACCCCGGAGGAGACATTACCTAGGGCCATGTTAGCGACGGTGCAAGCGGGCAAGAAAAAGTGGGAAGAACTTGAGGAGACTATCAAACCCTGGGCAACTCAGTTAGGAAAAGCAAAAAACAATGACGACCTGCCCAGCGCGATTTGGTCCGTAGCCAG
>JANLRK010000477.1:0-7245 GCA_031361585.1 Pirellula sp.
GTAGCCAACCAGAGTTGGCGTAGTCTTGTTCAGTTGGGGATAGAGTTTTAGACATCGGTATTCCAGAGAGGCAATTGAATCGTTGTTTCGGTTCAATGTCAATCTAGCAGTGCGCTATAGGTTCCTACTAGAGCAAGTCGAAAAAGTGATACAAATAGTTTAAGCTCGAGCCATAGAGTTGAGCGAACTCCGCGGGTAGCCAAAAAGCCCGAACGATCCACCGGTCAAGCCGGTGGGATTCAAAAATACCGCAGGCTTGTCCTGCTGGAATGTTCTGCTTCCAAGCTAAACTAAGCGAACGGCCATGCGTTTTTTGCACTGACGCTAGCAGCGTCAGCCACGGTTGCTATTTGCTCTTAAAGCGATCCGGTTTGATGAGAAGCGTACCGAGATCGTTTGCCCCTTCCTTGAGAGTCATTTTGACGGTGCCCTTCGTCCACTTTTCCTTTTTGCCACCGAGAGAAATCTCTTCGATCGACTTGTCCTGGGATTCATGCCAAAGCTTGAAGTCGAGTTCGATGCCAGCGGGCAGTTTTTCAATTTTGATCTTGCCTGCTGCATCGCTGATGCCAACGTATGGGTGGCCAGCCACGAACACATAACCGTTCATCCATGGATGAATGCTGCATTCGACTTTGACTGCGCCGGGCTCTTCAACCTTCGTTACAATGTCCTTGCTGCCCCCCGCAGGAATCAACGGATTCACTTCATCATTCTTGAAGAAGTTAAACTTGGCATTATGACTGGTACTATCGGAGTTCTTCATGACCAGTGTTTGACCAGCACGCATCGACATGACGCGCGGAACGAACGCGCATTTAAGATTGTCCATTTCCGGCTTGGATTCAGGAACCTTTTGCAAGTCGGGGTGTAACTGCTGTGTTTCCAATTTTGTCTTTTTCGAATCAATCATAAAAACTAGATTTGCGATTGCTTTGGTAGCTGGATCCACCACCAAATCCTCCGACATGATTTTAAACTGCATGCAGTCCGCATTGTTTACTTTGACTTCTTTTGGCTTTGGAACTTCTCCATCCAGGAGTACTGTCATGGTCAAGTCGGCCCATTTTTGAGCGTTGACTGCGTTCGAGAATCCAAAGCCAGATACAATAGCTGTCACAACGATGATGAATGCATTTTTTTTCATTGAGAAACAAACTCCAGAGAATTTGAAAGTAGGCGGGGAGTCGGGTGCCAATCAGCTTAGCAATAAATCGAACTCCGACTGGGTCAATCCTATACGTGATCTTCAAATATTCAATCGCAACCGTCTCAGATTTGGCTTTCATCAAGGTAATTCCGAGGGAAAGCTCCTTGTGCGAGCTGCGAGGATCGCTTGATGCCGTCTGATGCAATTGGTGGCAGTCGTGGGGGCTATCCAAAGTCGAAATACAGCGAAGTCCTATTGTTGATTGCGGGATCGGAGGTCCTATTCGCTTGGACATTTCTTGTGTTAGTCGGATTGTTTCCGGGGAACGCTTTCAGCTCACTAGCGCCAGTTTCTGCAGTAGTCGGGTTCATCATCGCCGGTCTTGGGATTCTCGAGTATGGTGTCATCGTGGTAAACGTGCAGCTCGCCTGGATTTTGCCAGACGATCACGACGAATCGGGGGTTGCCCCTTTTTTGTGCGGTTATTGTTTGCTTGGGCAAGTCCTGTTGATGTTTCCGCCGCTCATTATCGTCGCAATCGTTGCCGTACCACTAGTTCTAATTAGTGTTGCTTGTGTTGGCTGGTATTTTCAAAAATTCACTTCATTAAAGCTTTCAAAACCGGATCGTCTTTCGTACCAACATCCACTCTCTTTAAAAGCTCTGCTTTGGATGCCTGTTTGTGTTTTGGGAATGGGGGTTATACCTCTGCTACTCCCTTTGTTCTTCGGTCCTTACTTTTTTGAATTGGCGATCACTCACGGAAAACATCTCGGTGTTATTGTCATCTGCTCATCGATTGGAATGATCTCATTTTCATTCTTGCCGTTGCTTGCTTGCTATGGATTTTTGTATTTAAGTCGATGCGCTCGTTCGATGCAAATTCTCGCCATTGCAGTTGTGATTTTGAGCTTGTTTACCGCGATTTCAATCGAAGCCATCGCCAGCAATTTTACTTCCGCGATCATGCCGCTGGTTTCGCTTGCAATTGTTATGTTTGTGAGCGGACTGTGGGTAGGACTCAATCCATGGCGAAGGGACGGACTTCACGTCGTGATTGCCAAACCCATGTCGAAGTCTCCAACGATTAGCGAGGTAAGATTTGATGACGTACAGTGACCGCGAACTCGAGCTTGCGACATGTTTAACCCGCGCAGCGGTGGCGTTGGAACGCGGTGGGGTTTGAGCTGTCGCGTTCCTCGGCCATGGACGGTATTACGAGCGAACGATTTACTTGCCTGTCGTCCGCGCTCGAGGTTTGAGGGCCTCGAGCGGTTAAACATTTGCGTTTTCCTTTTGGTGCAACATTTCGTTCCAAACGGAGCGGATAATATCATCCAAAAAGAGAGTCGGTGAATAACCAATCGCGTGACGGATGCGGCTCAAGTCCGGCACGCGTCGTCGAATGTCTTCGAAATCTTCATCGTAGGCCAGCGAATAGGACTGGAATTCAATCGACGCGGATGGATTCACAATGGCTACCACTCGTTTGGCCATTTCGAGAATCGAAATTGGCTGGTCTGCGCCGATGTTATAGATTCGACCGTAGCTGCTTTTGGTGTCCATCAAGGTCGTTATTGCACCGACCACATCCGACACGTGAGCGAAACAGCGTTCTTGCAATCCGTCATCATGCACGACTAACGGTCTACCATTCATGGCCGCCTCGACGAAACGGGGAAGCACCATCCCGTAAGCTCCCGATTGGCGTGGACCAGAAACGTTAAAAAAGCGTCCTATGACAATATTCATTTGGCATTCGCGAACGCACGCTAAAGACAAGAATTCATCGATTGCTTTGCTAGCGCCATAACTCCATCGAGGTTTGGTCGTTGCGCCAAATACCAAATCATCTTCTTCACACCAAATGCTTTTCGGATTTTTCCCATAAACCTCGCTCGTGCTCGCCAAGAACATGGAGACCGATTTGCCTGTCAGGTGGATCCTTCGAAGTTCCTCTAGCAGCAATTGGGTTGGATAGATGTTTCGATGAATGGTTTGGATCGGTTGCTTTGCAATCAACGCCACTCCGACCGCAGCTGCTAGATGGTAAACCACATCGACGTCTTTGCAGACTTCCCGAATGAGTTTGGCATCTCCGAGATCTGCGTGAATCAATCGCATCTCCGGATGGTCGATGACGTGATCTAAATTGCTTTTCCGTCCGGTGCTTAAGTCGTCGACGACAGTAACTCGGTGGCCCACGTTCAACAGTCGCTCGGTCAGATGGGAACCGATGAATCCATTACCGCCGGTTACAAGGATTTGCATTGAGAGAGTCTGAGATGAGCTAGGAGGTAGTTAGGAGTTGGAATTGCCATCCAATTTCAATTTATAGCGATCGGGCAAGATTTGCTTGGCAGACGTTGCCAGCCAAAGGAAAACCATTCACGCTTCCAGGGAAACTTTCCGATTGGACTGTACTACGGTAAACTACAGACTTGGTTCGGCCAACACCGTTTGCGGACCTTTGTTGCCATTGGGTTATCAAATACGGCCTTTTTAGTGTAACGATTGGAATAACTATGAAAAACCGAGATCGAACAAAGGCTGCCAGACGAATGTTTGCGGTTTGGCTAGCCTCGGGTCTTTTCGTATCCCACTGTCTTGCTCAGCAAGGCGGTACCCAAAGCAAAGCCCAGCCGACCAAGCCATCGACTCAATCTGGAAAGCCGACTCCACCTGCGGCTAAGTCGAATCCGGGCGCGGCTCAACTCTCGGACAAAGAAAAACGACAGGAAAAGGCCAGGGAAACGTTTGCCGATGCCGCGAACGCACAAAACAACGGGGCTTATCCGCTGGCGATCGAGCAATGGAACAAATTGTTAAAGGAGTATCCGTCGGACACATTGGCATCAAGCGCAAGACATTTCCTTGGGGTTTGTTACTTGCAACAAGAAAAGCCTGATTATATTGCTGCCATCGAGCAGTTCAGGCTTTCGCTTCAAGACACGGAATTGAAGCAACGAGAGGATTCCTTAGTCAACCTCGGTTGGAGTCTCTATCAACAGGGCATGGCTGCTGAAGGAAATGCTCGCAAGCAAGCACTTAGTGAATCCGCGAAAGTACTTACTGCACTCATTGAGAAGTATCCTGACGGAAGCTTTGCGGACAAGGCCATGTACTACGCTGGTGAAGCGGAGTCTCGATTGGGCAATTTTGACAAAGCCATTTCACACTATAGTCAGTTGCTTCAAAATCGATCGATGGACACCTCGGCCGTGAGGCCGGATGCAATGTTCGGACTGGCGGTCACGTATGACGAGCAAATGCAACCTAAGCTTGCCAAAGAAAACTACGATTCGTTTCTTGCGAAATACGCAAGCCATCCGCTTTCACGGGAAGTACGACTAAGAGCCGCCGAAATCGCACTCAAGGACGATCAGGTGGACCAAGCTGTTCAGTTGCTCAAGCAAGTCGTAGGCACGAAGGACTTTGAAAAGACCACGAACGCTGACTATGCGTTGTATCGATACGGTTTTGCTCTGGCCAAGTCTGGAAAGTTCAAAGAGTCCGCAGACATTTATCAAAAACTCTCCACCCTTTTCCCGAACTCCCAGTTCTCGCAAAACTCCTCCTTGGCCGCCGGTCAAACGTTGATGCGAGACAAGAAATTTGACCAAGCGTTGAAGGCATTCGAGGGACTACTAGCTGCCAAAGACGATCGAGCAGCCGAGGCTGCCCATTGGATGTGCCAAATTGTTATCATTCAAGGCAAGCCCGTAGACGCAATCGCGATTGCTAGAAAGGCGCTCGATTGGGGCAGCAAATCAGCTTCGGCGACGTTACTTAAAATGGATTTGGCAGATGGTCTGTCAGCTACGGCGGAGGGAAAAGCGGAGGCCAGAACACTTTACGAGCAAATTGCAGTAGAGAACGCGGAAGATGCGATCGCACCGAGAGCGACTTACAATGCCGCTTTTGCAGCGCTGCAAGTTGGCGCTTTGGCCGATGCACAGCGATGGAGTGAAGCGTTTGCAAAACGTTTCCCAAATGATGCACTTGCATCCGATGTGGCATATATTCGAGCGGAGTCGACCCTTCAGATGGGCCAACACGAATCTGCCGCCACGGCTTTTGAGCAGCTGATCACCTCCGAGCCAAAGAACCCAATGCGTTCGTCGTGGGAAACACGACTTGCGGCTGCACAGTACCTTAGCGGCCAGTACGAGAAATCACTTGAGCTGACCACCAAGGCAATCAAGGAGAAGCAAGATTCGCTTGCTCGGGCAGAATCCCTATTCCTTCAAGGGGCAAGTCTACTGAAGCTGGAAAAACTAGATAAGGCCATCGATTCGCTCCAAAAATCAAACCAAGCGAACGCAAAGTGGGGGCAAGCTGACGAAGTGCTGTTGATCTTAGCCGAAGCTCAAAACACCAATGGCAAGAAAGAAGAAGCCAGGAGTACTTTGCAAAAACTTTTGCAGGACTACCCAAATTCCCGGTTCAAACCTCAAGTCGAATTTCGATTGGGACAACTCTCGGCAAGCCTCAACGATTTTGAACGAGCGTTGATTGCTTATGATTCTGTTTTAGCAACCTCCAAGGACAAATCTCTGCTCGACTACGCAGCGTACGGCAAGGCGTTTATCCTCATTCAAAAGGAGCAATATGCCCCTGCACTCCAACTGCTTGAGCCGATTGCCCTAGATACACGCGATGATGGAGTAGGATACGAAGCGAGAGTTGCCAAGGCAATTTGTTTGCGACAACTTGGCAAACCAAACGACGCCATTCAAGTTTTGAATCAATTGATGAACGCCAAGCTCCCTGCGGACCAAATGCCAAAGGCGCTCTACGAGCTCGGCCTCGCTTACAGCTCCGCCGGAAAATTGGAGCCAGCGATCACAGCCTTTGAAAAACTCATCGAGTCCTATGCGAAATTCCCCTTGCTCGACAAGGCATATTACGAACTGGCATGGGCCCAGAAGTCTCTTGGCAAGACCGAACTAGCCAATCAAACCTTTCAGAAGATGACGGGTATCTATCCTGACAGTTCGCTTGCGGCCGAGGCTTATTTTCATGTTGGTCAAGCGGAATACGAGAATTCCAAATACGATCGAGCCATCAAGGCTTATACCGTAGCTGCGACACGTAGCGTTGACGCAAATCTTCAAGAGAAATCGCTTTATAAATTGGGTTGGGCCTTCTTCCAACAAAAGCAATACGATTCTGCGATAGAACAGTTTCGAAAGCAAACCAAGGAATTTCCAAAGGGAAATTTGCTGATTGACTCTTCGTTTATGGTCGCCGAGTGCTTGCTCAAACAGGAGAAGTATTCAGACGCATGGCCCCAATATGAATCAACGCGACGCAGCATGGAGATGGCTTCCGATCCCGAGAGCGTGAGCGAACAGGTAAAGGCCATGGTGTACCTTCACGGAGCGCAATCGGCACGCGAACTCAAAAAGTGGACAGAAGTAGAGAATTGGATCGGCGCGATGAAGAGTAAAGTGCCAGACTCACCGTTGTTGCCCACTGCGAAATACGAGCTTGCCTATGCTCGCCAAAACCAAAAAAAGACAAGCGAAGCAGTGCTGCTGTATAGCGAAGTCGCTGAGGAACAACGCAACGAAATCGGAGCCCGCTCTCGGTTTATGATGGGCGAGGTTTTCTTTGCGGACCGCGAATTTGCAAAGGCGATTTCTGAATTCCAAAAAGTCATGTTCGGATATGGCGGAACACAAGCGCCTGCAGACATTAAGAACTGGCAAGCCCGCGCCGCCTTCGAAGCGGGGCGATGCAGCGAGGTGCTCATTGTCGACCAAAAAGGGGAAAAGAAAAAGAAGGCTGTCGATGTCGCAAAGAAGTTCTATGAGTTCGTAGTCAATAACCACGACGGTCATACTTTGGCAAAACAAGCCAAAGATCGGCTTTCTGAGTTAAGCAAGCTCTAGTGTGTCCAGGGAGATCTTTCCATCCGTGGGATTCAAAAATACCGCAGGCTTGTCCTGCTGGATTGTTCTGCTTACCGGCCAAACAAAGCAACCGGCCTACGTCTTTTGGAAGCAACGGAAGGTGGGAAAGCCCCCTTGGGTCGGTAGGGCCAGATGCTAAACGCTGAATCAACGAGCGCTTTGGCACAAATCGCTATG
>JANLRK010000486.1:0-10476 GCA_031361585.1 Pirellula sp.
GAGCAGCCATCGGGCACGTCCGTCACCCTCACGACACGACCGATTCAATCGCATCAGCTCGCGTTGCGATTGCTCGCGTAGGTCGCGAATGTCTTGCCGAATGAGCTTCGGAGCCACAATTGCATAGTAGCCGTCCGGCATCGATGCCTCCTCACCGCAAAGCATATTGCACCACGAGCCACGATCGTTGATGGCGAAATCGTAAACGACAGGGTCCATGGCGAAGGGCAGTCGTGTTTGCATCTCGCGCTTCGTTTCAACCAATGTTTCGAGCAACCATTTTCGTGCAGACGCCTGGTTGGATGGGTCAAAGAAGAAACCCATACCGCCCCCGGACATGCCGCCAAGCATTAAAAATCCCCAGAATTGATCGCCCCAACGGTTGCGACATTGTTCGATCATCGAGTCGGTAAATCGGTTGGTGCACCACGGAATGATTGTCTGTAGCGGACCGGTAAAGTTCTCCGTCGTTAATTGCGCAACTCGACGGATGTCACCTTTCTCCAATGCTTCAACAATCAATTCGAAAATGCGTTGAGCATCGAGCCGAGCGCCCCATTCCTTCTCAGCGCGAATCAGATATTTCTCAGTAACCATCTCCAGAATGGGGCCGACGTTCTGCGCCATTCCACCGTAAATAAGTACAAGGCTATTTTGCAATGCATGTCTGGCATCATCGGAAATGCGATCAGCTCCCAGAATTGTATGGCTCGGCAGCAATCGACCACGACTAACTCCCGCTTCAGGATCATTCGGGCCTGCAAGCAATCCCTCAATGCGTTTGATACCTGGCCAAACTCCTCCCGAGTCCTGCCAGCCACCTCCCGACCCACCAAGCCACTCGCCGAGAATGGCCCGAGCGGTGATTAACCGCTGGTCAATCAGCTCCAATCCCCCTTCAAGCCTCGAGACCTGACCTGTTGCTCGCATGAGGACTGCTATCAAGCTGCCTAGCAGATTTGTAGAAACTGCGAGTCTCGAGCCTTTCGGAATATCGTTGACCTTGCTAACCAACTCTAACCCCAAACCTTCCCGGCCGGTGAGTGTTGCGAGAAGATGTGACATTTTTTGATGGCATCCCTCCATGGCCGGCGGAACCACACCCGAAGCAATCAGGGCTGACTTCAACAGCCCTAGGTAATCTTTGGCAAAATCAAAGACATCATCGATCTCCGTGATTTCCGCTTCCGCCCCAAGGTCCGTGCTGACAAGTCTCATAACTGGACGGTCAATCACCCGAAGATACGCTTCGACAGGTGGTCGAGGTTTTGTATCGCGACCGTAGACTCCCAGGTCAATGGAAGCGTTTAGGACTCGAGCACCCTCAGGATAGTCCATGCCTAAAAAGAAAATATCGCTCCAGCCGGAATGAGAAAAGTCCATTCGCACGCTCGTCTTTTCGCACAAAATTGGATAGTCGCCGGTCTGAGCATCACTCTGGTGCAACTCTTTGTTAATTCGCAGCGGGTGTTCACTTGGATGCCCAACTCGAAACATCCATTGATTGCCGCGAACCGTGCGGACACTTCGCCTCACTTGATCGGCAAGCGTTTGAATTCCCAGTTGGTGGTAAGCTCGCGAAAGCGCACTCGATATTGCCAGCGTAGGTCCCTGTGCTTTCTGTACCGCCAACAACTGATCGATCGCTTCCGGGAAGCGTCTTTGTAGGATGTGTTGGTAGGCCTCGTAGGGGAGTAGCCCAGCCTGAGTCTCGGGAAAAGTCTTTGGCAAGTAAAAGCGGTAAATTGCAGAAAGAAAAAAATGAGCCCTGACGCGATGATAAAGGTTGCTCGTGCCGCGACGAAACGCATCGAGTTCCATCACGGCGTTCAGCATGGAATCCGTCTTGAGTCCCAGGCATAGAGACTCCAAAGTTCGATGGCGATCCGAATCGTCCAAGGAAAGAATGGTGTAGATCCAAGCGTTGGTAACGGCAAACGGTTGAGTATTCATCGGACAATCAGGTAGACCTGTGGGAGGCGAGCAATTCGACCATATCACTCAATACGCGTTCACGATCAACACCTGATAACGAAAGCGCAAGTTGAGTGTTGAGCAGTCCGTACTTTACCCCAATGTTGTATCGCTGGCCTTGGATCTCGCAGGCCAAATAGCGTTCGCGATTTGCAAGTTCGTTGAGCGCTTCGGCTAAGGCGATCGGGCGATTTTCGGTTGCGACCAGCCTTTCCAGTATTTCGAGTACCGTTGGCGTCAAAACATGCATCCCAAAAAAACAAAGGTAAATCCCACTTCGGAAGCCCGCGATGGTTAGTTCTTGTTCCGCGATGGTAGGCGTCGGTTTTTCAATAACCCTTTTCACATCGTAGAGACGCTCGGTCTGGGGTAATCGGAAACCTCCGATGGCGCCGAAAAAAGGCAACATGGTTTCTCGTGTGGCCTGTACACCTGAAACGGAACAACCTTCGGCGGATGCGACTTCGATCAATTGCTTGACGCATCCCTTAGTGTGAGAACTCAAGTAGAGGTGGTCACCCACCAGATGCAGGAAGGGCGAATTGCCGAGAAAGGACTTTGCGCACAGAATGGCTTGGCCGTACCCGGTGGGTTCTGATTGCGTAACAAACGTCAGTCGGTCGATGAAGCTTCCTGCAGCCCGGCGGTAAGCATCTTCGTTGCCAGGACTGATCACAATGGCAACAGACTCAATGCCTGCCCTCGCCACTTTACCAAGGATCATTTCTAGTGCAGTTTTTTCGACGCCATCCCGGTCAACTAATCGTTGCAAAGGCAAGGCGGATTGACCAGGACCCGCAGCAGTAATAAGTGCTCTGTTGATTTGCATGATGTCAAAACAGAATCGTCCAAGGGTTTCGAAACGGAGATGCATTGTAGAATAATCAACAGGGATTGTACTGTATACCAAAACGGGGATGGTGGTCCCCGTTCGCCTAACGACTCTGCCGGTTCTAACGGTCATTGGGCGATTTCTGTAGGTCGCAACTGTCGGGTGCGACTTCGTACTGCGACGACGCATAAAAAACAGTACATTGCGACCGTCGAGCATTATCTGTACGCTAATGATGCGACATCATCCCCGCCCGCAAGGCCCGCTAATAGCCGTAGCTACTTGAAAGCCACATGATGAAATTATTTTCGAATCGGATTGCATTGCTTGTACTCTTCTACTTGCAGTGCGTTTCGATGCAGGTTCACGCGGATGGCGACGCATCTCGGTTGTCGCAACAGATACAGCCCTGGCTCCATCTCCTGTCTGGCCAAATGGAGCATTTTACTTTGACCGGCTCGGGCGATCCCATCATTGATGGCAAGGCCCAACCGATCAAGATAGAGTTAATCAAGTTCGACGAAGAGTCGTTCGATCTCGATTTGGAACACGCTGACTATGCCGTACAATTGCGCCGCCGCTGCAATGGCATGGCGTTTTGTGTTCCAAAACACCAGATTGTGTATCTCGGTACTGGTACCATCGATTCAGTTGATCATCTGAAACCCACCGGAATACTAAATCGACTGGTGAGCACAGGGACCAGTGTTCGACTTGGCACTCAACTGATAGCGGGTACAACCGCCGACGATTTGGCGGGAACGCTGCTTTCTCTCGCGTATCTAAGGTCCTCTGAAGACAAACAAGCGTGGGTAATCGACAAAGCTCTCGTTCGTTTCGAACCAGACGGCGAACGAGCACATGCAGAGTTCGATGGCACAATCCTAGACATGCGATTGAAAAAAACCGTCGACGTGCCCAAGGCCTTCGATGCATGGCCGGGTATGACTTCGCATCCCCTACAACGCAATGAACTCGAAAAACAGTTGGCGCGTGGTGTTCGACGGGCTTTGGAGGTACTTGCTCCATCGGCACTGCTAACCGCGCCGGTCCACCGAGCCAAGAAGCTAGAACATGGCGAGCTGCGTTGGGTCGATGGTCAGCGAGTCGTTTTATTGCAGGGCACACCGGATGAAATCGGTCAGGCCCATGGCAAATTGCTCAAGCAAGAGGCAGTTCGTTGTATTGATTCCGTTATGTACGCGTTCGGGACGGCACAAACGATTATCACTGGACGATGGTTTCGCGACGACTTGGAGTCGGCTTATTCTCAGCTAGCCAAACACATTCCTGAGCGGCATAAAGTCGAAACGCGAGCGCTGGCCGCAAGCCTTGAAATGAATCCGGATTTGATCGAGGCGCTAAATGTCTTTCCTGAGATGTTTCATTGCTCGGGCTTCGCATTGTTTGGCAAAGCGACCGAAGGGGGCAAGTTGTATCACGGTCGAGTGCTCGATTACATGACGACCATTGGTTTGCAGGACGCAGCCACCACCTTTGTCGTTGCACCCGATGGAATGATCTCCTTTGCAAACGTAGGTTACGCGGGCTTCGTGGGTAGCGTCAGCGGCATGAACGCTGAAAAGATTTCGCTGGGTGAGATGGGGGGAAGAGGTGAGGGACAATGGGACGGTGTTCCGATGGCCACCTTGATGCGGCGTGGACTCGAGGAGTGTTCTTCACTCGAGCAAGTCAAACAGTTATGGCAAATCAATCCTCGGACTTGCGAATACTATTATGTGTTCGCCGACGGCGAAGAACGAACGGCGGTTGGTGTTGCAGCGTCCCCCAAATCACTGCAGTTTGTCGCACCGGGCGAAGCCCATCCGTTGCTCGGCCATGGAATCCAAGACGCTGTTGTGATGTCGGAGGGCTCGCGACTAAAAGAGTTGCTTAAACGCATCCAAAACGGATATGGAACATTCAATGCCGTTTCGGCTCAGTCGCTTATGTCTCGCCCCGTGGCGATGGCTTCGAATTTGCACAATGTTTTATTTGTTCCGGAAGATGGCGTACTATTCATTGCGAACGCTGATCACAAGCATCCCGCCGCGGATCGCCCCTACGTCAAATTGGATCTACAAGATTTACTAAAACAGATGCCCAGGCCATTGGGCAATGCTGAGAGAATCGTGTTGTCGTCCGAATCCAGGTTTCAGGCGATTGATTCACTGGATGTTGGGATAGAGCAGAACGCCGATGCGAAGCTCTGCTTGGACGGACTCAAATGGCAACCCGAAAAATTTCAAGTCCACTTGCAAGCAGCTCAAAAGGGCTGCGGAGATTGGTTGGTTCGTTTTCCTAGTTCAAAACCCAGCGGCAATGCCTTGAACGACGACGTAGCCATGGAATGGTATCAAGTCAAAGACAGATCCGGCCATCCGATTGCCGCGCCTGCCGCAGTCATAGTCCATGAGTCGGGGAGCGGCATGACCGTCGGGAGAATCATTGCCAAAGCATTGCGGGCCAAGGGTATCCATACCTTCATGATGCAGCTGCCTTACTACGGAGTGCGCCGCGGACCTGGCGGTCGCCCGAAGAACATCAACTTGGTTGGGGCTCTTCAGCAGGGAATTGCCGACGCCCGTCGAGCCAAAGATGCTGTGTCTACCTTGCCGATGGTGGACACAACCAGAATTTCTTTGCAGGGAACTAGTCTCGGTGGCTTTGTGACCTCCACCACTGCCGGTTTGGATCAAGCGTATCACCGCGTCATCGTCTTTTTGGCAGGGGGTGATCTCTACAGCGTGTTGATGGAGGGCAAAAAGGAATCCGCTCAAGTTCGCGAGGAATTGTTGAAGAGCGGCATGACGGAAAGCGAAGTCCGAATCATGCTGAATAGCATTGAGCCCTTGCGATTAGCCCACCGCATCAATCCATCGCGAACATGGCTTTTCTCCGCAATGTACGATGACGTTGTTCCACCTAGAAATTCAAAACTATTCGCGGAGGCAGCTCACCTGGAAACGTCTCATCATCTGGAGATGGAGGCCAATCATTATTCCGGTGTAATTTTCTTGCCGACCGTGACTCAACAAATGTACGAAATCATGTCCGAACGATAGTGTAGCTCGGCTCTCCGAGCCGAGAAAATACGACACGGAGTGCCGTGCTACACTAAGTGCCGCTACACTAACACGGCAACTATTTGTTTTGAAATTTCTACCGGATAATCAACAATTCCGATTCGGTTCTCAGCAGAATGAGCTCTTTATCAGCCGCAATGGTTGCCCGAACTGACCGCCCTGTATCAACGGATCCGAATTTTTGAAATTCGCGACTGGCGGCAAGAATGTTCACAACACCGTCTTGGGATACGTTTACTAGCTTTTTTCCTAGCACAACTGGAGAACTCGAATAGTCACCACCGATTCGATTGCTCCAAAGAGTACGACCAAAAGCCAAATCTATGCAAGTAACGATCCCACCTTTATCGCTCCACAAAAACAACAAACCGTCGACGGAGACTGGAGTTGGAACATACGGTGACATGGCTGGTTTGATGTCGATAGCAAGTTCTTTCTTTGAGTCGATATCGTAGGCAACAATCCGATTGTCGCCGCCACCGCCATTGCCCTGCGTTCCAATGAGGATGTTCCCGAGCAAGAGAGACGATGAGCAGACTCGCAGTTTGAAACAATCATGCGACCACATTACCGAACCATTGTTCACGTCCAATGCAAACATGCCTTGTCCGGTAGTGCTGCAAACCAATTCGGTTTTCGTTCCAACTTTTCGAATGCAGGGAACGCCATAGCAAACCATCCTTGTGGGTAGGGCTGTTTGCCAAACTGTTTTTCCCGACTCGCAATCCATCGCGATCATACTATCTTCGCCAGGCTCGACTCCAGCTGGCAGTTCCAATGCGTCTTGAGAGTTGAGCAAAATGACTTTGCCGTCTACCAACATCGGTGAAGTTCCAAAACCGTGTTGTGAAACATAATGCCCTAAATTACGAGTCCAAACCTCGTCCCCGGCAAGCGTCAACGCCTTTACAACAACATTTTCCGGATCCGCCCAAGCCACATAAAGTCGTTCCCCATCCGTGCATGGAGTGGATGACGCATAGGAGCTGAACTTGTGCAATTTATGTGTCGTTGACGGATATGACTTGGTCCATGCAATTGCATTCGTTGCGACATTGATCGCCACAACGTGTCGCGTTGCGTCTTTAGAATCTGCTGCAAGCAAAAACGCTTGATCACCCGACAAGACCGGCGAGCCATGGCCACTTCCTGGCAATGCAATCGAATGGACTTGGGAATCCTTCCAAGGTATCTGAACTTGGCAATTTTCGAGTACCCCCATTCCGTTTTCGCCACGAAATCGGCTCCATTTTCCATCGGCAGTAATTGGGTCTGCCCCAATCGCAATGAGACACATTCCGGTAAGAAAGAAAAGTGACGCTAAGTTTTTGTACATGGCACGGTAACGGGTAAAGGCAATGGATCTCGACCGGAGTGGATGGCCCATTGTACCAATATCCTCAGGATGTCGCACCCGGCAGGCCCGGCAGGTGCGACCTACCGTAGGTCACTCTTGCCGAGAGTGACATTGTGCTGCCCAATGGTGCAATGCTACTAGCCGTAGGGCTCGCCTGCCTGCGCTGCTCCGCTAATGCCAAATCGCCATCCAAGTCTACGTCATTTGCGGACTGCGGATGGTCCTGCTTTGGCGGCCGATTGGATCGGAATATTCGGGCTCTTTGCGCTGAGTATCTCTTTCGTTCTGGCTTCATACAGCGCTATCGCTCGAGTGGCGTGCCCTCGAGGTCCGATCGGCCACTTTTCGTTGCGATGGTCATAGATCTTGGAAAGCAAAAAATCGATCGCTTTGCCTACTCGCGGATTCTTGATTTCTTGGTCAGGCAACGTGTACATCAGCCACTCTAACATGTGGCCAGACGTCTGGACTTTTCGTTCGTCCTTTGGTTCGTAAGCACGACCTTCATACCAGCTGGTACTAAAACTGCCATCCGGATTTTGAAGCTGCCAAGTGTATTCTATGTAGTCTTGCACAAACTTAGATGCTCTCGCATACTGCCCATTGATAGGTTGGCCTTGCATTTGCCGCTGCCTGACCGAGAAGGAGAACCCCATGAGGCGATGTACGCCCCCGCACGCAGCACCGACGATGGGCTGAGCTAGTTCTTCTTGGATCAATTTGGAAATGGTCCATATCTTTCCATCGTTGGCTCGCCATTGTTTATTCGAGTCCAAGTAATACGATAAACCGATTAGCTTAAAAGTTAGTTCCGATTTCTCTTTGCAATTTGCCATCTCATAGCGAACCAAATCCTCGACCGTATATTTCGACGATCCGATTTGAATAGGATAGTTTAGCGGTACGTTGGATTGAGCAAGAATGGCCAAAAACTGACCTTCGTGCCCCTGTACCCCGCCGCCAACATTGGGCGTAAATCCCTTGCCCGAGGGTGTAAACATCCGCTGAGTTCGGCAAGTCCCGTTATGACACATCCACCCAATCGCATTGACTCGTCCATTGCCGTGCACTAGTTCGTATTCTCCACCATAGGCTAATAGAGCATGCATCACCGCCCATGGGGAACGCACGGACGTGGACTCAGGGTTATCCAGGTAGTACGCAATACATGCTTCGGTACGTTGCAGTCGTTTGGCAAGTACCGGGTCTGTGGGTTTGCTCTGGACGATTGGCGCAACTTTTGCACCTTCGTTCGAAGGGTCATCAATGCGGACTTCACGTCGTCGTGTTCCAGGCTTTGAGGCCAGCAAGGCATCGACTCCTTGTTGATCGCGTTCGCTTCCGATTTTGCGAGGGTCTAGTCGAGGTTCTTCCTGATCTCGCTGTGAGTCCGCATCGCGGGTGACTAACCGTTTTGGGATAGCTGGTTTGATGTCTTCGTGCTCCGCATCCTCCGATACTGGATCGAATGGGATTCGGACGTTACGCGGAGTTGGCTTTCGCGGTAAGGTCTCTGCAATTTCTTTCTCGCTTGCAACTGGCTCCTCATGCACGGCTTCCTCTTCCAGCCGAATCATTCTCGGAGGTTCACCTATCTCGATTTCCACTTGGTCTTCGTCCAATTCCAGGTTCTCAACCGGCTCTTCATTCATCTCTTCCAATTCTGCTTCGACCGCTTCGTCACGGACCAAATGATTCGTTGGCCCCGCCATCCACCAAGAAAAAGGGGTCACGTGTGACATGCTGGCTGCTGCAATCTTCATCGCCAAAGCAGAGGCACGAGCTATTATCTCGTCATCGCTTTCGGTTGCACCAATCTTGCCCGAACTGGCTTGAAGCGTGCTCGCGGATCCGATAATTAGCATGCTTTCCGGTTTGGATAAAGCAGGTAATTGACCAACTTCGATCGGTGGCCGTGTAGGCTTGGACGATTCTCGAGCGTTACCTGTTCGCAAGCCATTGGGCTTGGCAACTGGAGCAGGATCTTGTATCGCAAAAACGAACGTGCCGTCGCAAACGAGCAAACTGAATGCAAGCAAAATGAAACTGGCAAAACATCGTCGACGAAACCGCAGCAGCATAGTTCCTTGGCACCAATCGTACGCGAATCATTTCAGACTACAGACCACCCAAGTTTGCTATCGGCGTTGCGGCTGTGCCCGATACAGTCATAAAATTCGGAAATCTTTAGCTACTAGTGGTCCATCCCGATTAGGAATTGGAGATGGTAAACAGAGTGGCACGGCGGTCTCCGCCGTGATTCTTCTGTCGGGACCAATGTACCACTTTCGATGGCTACGAGACTAGATCGTCATGGACAGCATTTAGCACACGGCCCGGGGGGCCATGCTACCACACGGCCCGGGAGGTCATGCTACGGGTAGTTTTTAGCATGCCGTTCGCCTTATCTCGCGAAGGGGATATAGGACTTTACCGCTTCGTAGATGGTCGGCTGTGCGGGCTCGACATTTTCGCCATTGAGGTATCGTTTCCACAACGCCACGTCCCCTTTAAAATCCTTGCCAGTGAAGTCACGCAGCGCCAGCACGGCCGACTCCTGAGAGGCAGGATTGCTCTTGCTGAGCTGTTTTGTCAGAAACAGTTTGACTTCATCGGTCTTATGCTGTCCTAGGGATTGGACTGCGGACAAACGTACCATTTCGCTCTTATCCGTATTGGCCATAGCCAATAGTGTCTGCGTAGTTTCAGGGGACACTTGGTTGCGTAGTGACTTGGCGACTTCTAGCCGCACCTTATCATTTTTATCGCTCGATAGTTTCATGATTGCGTCCGTTGCGCCGGGCTGTTGCATCACTTTGTTCAACGCCAGCACGGCTTCACGGCGAATTTCAGGGCTTGTTTCGGTTTGAACTACCGTACCTACGACACTAACCCATTTTGCCTGTTCGTCCGGAGCCATTGTTGGGAATTGACGGGCGACTAGTCGCATCTCATCGACGCGCTGTGAGTATACTGGGCCGCGTTCCCGGTCCTTCTTCCACTGGCTCTGGATTACAGGGTTCCATTTTTTGAGCTCAAACAGCGGGCCATCAACACAGCCAACAATAGCTGAAAGTACAATAGGAATCAGGCAATACAAAGCTCGATTTGATTTGGTGAGCGTTTTTTTGTCGTCCACGGAATCCATCCCTGGGCCATTGAATGCGTCTATACACGCGGCGGACGATACCAAACTGGACAGATGGGTATCCAGATCAATATTCGAA
>JANLRK010000378.1:0-6266 GCA_031361585.1 Pirellula sp.
AGAGAGTAGCGAAACATGACGAGCACAAGCAGTCACGATGAACGATTCGCGAAAATGACGTTCGGTTCGGTGTACCCACTCTATCTTTCAAAAGTGGAAAAGAAAGGTAGAACCAAAGAGGAACTGCATCAAGTGATCGAATGGCTGACCGGTTACAAAGAAAGAATTTTAAAGAAGTACATTGAGGACAAAGCAACTTTTGAACAGTTCTTTGAGCATGCCAGATTGAACCCAAATGCACACCTTATCACCGGTGTGATTTGCGGCTATCGGGTGGAAGAGATTGAGAATCCGTTGACGCAACAGGTTCGATACTTGGATAAGCTTGTGGATGAATTGGCGAAAGGACGAAAAATGGAAAAGATCTTGCGTGTTGAGTAATGCGAAGCTCTGTTCATCTAAACATCGAGCGGGAAATTACTGTCTGTACTTAATGGTGGCAGTGGGCTTCCATCCAGTGATTTGAGGTCCACAGGCTGGAAGCCTATGCCACTTATTTTCCATACGATGCTAAGCGAGCGTAACGATCTAGCTTCACCTTTCGCAGTCAATCTTGCAGCGCAAATGCCACCAGAGTTCCGCCTCGTGGGCGACCACTCTTGCCTCCGCCAGCTGAAATGACCACAAACTGCCGTCCCTTAACGATGTATGTGCTTGGGCTTGCATTGCCGCCAAAAGGCAGTTTCGTTTTCCAAAGTATCTTGCCGGTCTCCTTGTCGAACACGCGAAAGGTTTCGTCAGCCGTCGCTCCAATGAAGATTAAGCCTCCGGCCGTCACCAGTGGGCCACCATAGTTCTCCGTGCCGGTTGGCGGGATCCCCCTGGCTGTCAGTTCGGGATATTCGCCCAACACAACCTTCCACTTGATCTCTCCTGTATTGAGATCAACTGCATTCAAAGTGCCCCATGGCGGCTTTATCGCCGGATATCCTTCACTGTCGAGCCAGCGGCGGAATCCGCCGAAGGCATAGCCCGGTCCTTCGTCGTCAGCGACGACAGCTGCAGCCTTGCGCGTTGCAGTTTCCTCTTTCGGTGCCGTCTGTTGCGGGCCTTTACTGAGCACATAGTCGATAATCGCAGTGCGATTTGCCTCTTGCATGTCGGAATAAGAAGGCATCCGTCCACCACCCTTGCGCGTGATCTGCTCAATCTCGGCTCGAGTTTTTCGCTTTTCAATTTCGAGTAGTGGCGGAAACTTCAACTCGAGATTGCCATTCAACTCCAAGCCGTGGCAAACGCCACAGTAGACCATGTAATCGCGCTCTCCAGGTATCAGTTTGGAGCCATCCGCATGTCGGGTCTCGATCATTTGCAACAGCCAAGGCATTTCGTTGACGTTGACGTAATAGATCCCATCAGGATCAGCCGCTCCGCCACCCCATTCCATGCCACCGTCAAATCCTGGGAACATCACCGTCTCGCACAAACTCGGTGCTGGGAAAGGCCCGAAGTTGGGCGCTGCTAAGATCCGATCTCGAGTCGCCTGTTGGGTCTCGGGAGAAATGTTCGAGACATCGTCTAGTGTGTAGCGTTGCCGCATCAGTGGCGGTGGTTTGGTAGGGAACGGTTGGGTCGGCCAAGTCTGCTCGCCGATTAAATCGGATTGTGGAACCGGCAGCTCCTCTATCGGCCAGAGCGGTTCGCCCGTAACACGATCGAACACGAAGAGCAGTCCGTGTTTGGTACCTTGTGCGACCGCATCAATATGCTTTCCGCCGTGGTTTACTGTCAAGAGAACAGGCGCACAGGGTAAGTCTTTGTCCAGCAAATCGTGATGCACGATTTGAAAATGCCATAGCCGTTCTCCCGTGACCGCGTTCAGGGCGAGCAAGCAGTTGGCGAATAGATTGGACCCGTTTCGTTTACCCCCATAGAAGTCCGGTTCCGCCGTCTTAGTTGCAACGTAAACGATGCCGCGTTTTTCATCCAGCGACTGGCCGCACCAAGGCATCAGACCGGTCGCGTTTTCATGGGCGTCCGCAGGCCAGGTGTCGTTGCCCACTTCGCCAGGCCGAGGGATCAAGTGGAATATCCAACGCTGCACGCCCGTCCTGACATCGAACGCTCGAACCGATCCCTTGCCGCCGAGTCCGCCGGTGATCAAAACATCTTTGTAGACGACTCCAGGAGTATTCAGGCCCGAACCCAGATTGATCGAGCCATTTTCACCGAAGCTTCGGATTGTTTTTCCGGTTTTCGGATCTAATGCGAAAAGCAAGCCATCCACCGAGGTGAACAATCGTTGCTCAGCACCATTTTCATTCGCCCAATAGACCAACCCTCGCTGCCGCGCGCGGCCTACTGCCGTATTTTCATTCGCAGGATCCCATTTCCAGAGTTCCTCGCCAGTGGCCGCGTTCAGTGCAACCACCTTGCGAGACTGAGTCGGCGTATAAAGCCGGCCATCTATGATGAGGTTGTTCGCCTGATATTCGTCTGAATCTCCAGTATCATAAGTCCACGCAACTTCAAGTCGGGTGACATTCGAACGATTGATCAGTTCGAGCGGAGAATAGAGATTGCGTTCCTTACCCCCGAGATAAACTGGCCAATCGGCGTCCTGGGCGTCTGCCATACTTAGCCAGCAGCTGCTGATGGCGATCAGGATGAGTGGGAGAACGAGAGAGCGTGGCAAATCTTGGACCTTTCTAGAGTACTGGAGTCTCGTATTTATAATCTCTACGTTTGGTTTGAACTCTGGCTAGATGACCCCAAAGCCAAAGTTTTCAAGGGAAAATGAGCCTTCGATTCTAGTTAATCCAAGGCTCGCTTTGAGAAATGGAGCTTGTGGGGCGTGGGGTCAGGCTTGTTGTGGGGCGTGGGGTCAGGCTTGGGATTCGGGATTGACAAGAGAACCGAAACCCGAATCCCGCGTCTGCCCCCTGCCATTGGCCCCGGGATTGACAAGAGAACCGAAACCCGAATCCCGCGTCTGACCCCTGCCATTGGCCCCCTGCCATTGGCCACCACATCACTTGCGTGAGGCAACGGATGGGGACGCCGACTGGGGAATTCATCGATTCAGCCATTGGCCACCACTGGTGTTCGGTACTCGCTTAGTTGCAATCGAGCGACTATCATGATGGTATCCACCCAACAAACGCAGGTTTTTTATGAACATCGCAGCCATCGCCCAGCACCGACAAGAACTACACGATGCGTTCTTTGAAGATCGAGATCAGGAACTTCTTGACTTCCTTCAATTTGAAACTCAGACAGTCGAGCAACAAGAGATGCAGCAGTTGCAGACAAGGGCAGGCATTAGCGATCCTGAAGTCTTGAACGAGCTTACGCGGGTCGGAATTACATCAGCGTCTATGACAGCCTTTATGCTCTTACCCTTAGTTCGTCTGGCTTGGGCGGATTCAAAAATACAAAACGGAGAATTTGAATCCATTCTGAAAGCAGCTAGCGATGACGGGATAGCTTACGGTACGCCGGCGTATCGGTTGCTGAGTCGCTGGTTGGAGGAGAGGCCTACAGAAAAAATGCTGGATGCGTGGTGGAAGTACGCACAAGCTTTGGCCCGCGAATTGGATGATGCGAGTTTGGAGGCGTTTCGACATGCCACTCTAGGCAGAGCCCGTCGCGTTGCCGAAGGGTCCGGCGGAATACTCGGCCTTGGTGCGAAGGTCTCCGAGAATGAACGCCACGTTCTGAATGATCTCGCAAACGCACTTACGAAGCCAATTGCTTAGTCAGCAATGCTAATGGTATTCGAGTTAGTGCTGGTTTGCTTAGCCATGCTATCGCGGCATTAACGGAATGTTGGAATTTGCAATCGCACTTTGGCCTAAGCTTTCTACATGTGCGACGTCTAGCTCCGCAACAAAATCAGGCCCTGGTTGTAGAAAAAGAGGACCATCGGTTGATTCTTGAATCGCGTGAAGTCCATGATGTCGAGTCATTTCAAGGGTAGCCAGAAACATGGCAACCAAGGCGCTCTTATGCATTCCAACTTCGAAGAGATCTTGCAACTCAATGCGGTTCCATTTCTGAACGCGTTGGTGAATACGATGCATGTAAATATGAATGGGTGTGTCATCGAATTGGATGCTATGGTGCGAAACCTTTTGCCGAGCCTTTAGGATTCTGCCGAATGCACTAACCAAATCCCAGACTTCAACCTTGGCAATGGGAAGCTCGTTTGCGTCGATCCTGCGAGGTGGCAGATCGCTCGCCAAGCGCGCGTAACGAAGCTGCCATCGACGGCTTTGCTCATCCAGCAGGCAGGCAGCATCCCGAAATCGCTTGTACTGAACAAGTCGCTCGACCAAATGAGGCATGGATGTGTCTTGGCTAATCCCACCGTGTTCATCAGCTGCCTCCGAATCGGAAACCGGCAACACTGACTTGGCCTTGAGCTCAATCAACTGGCTTGTGAGATCGATGAATTCCCCGACATCATCTAGGTCCAGAATTTCCAAGACTTCCAAGTACTCCATGTACTGATGCGTGATCTTGGCTAGCGAAAGTTCTTCGAGCGGCAATTCCTCACGACGTACCAAATAGAACAACAGCTCTAGCGGCCCGTAATAGCAGGGTAGATCGACTCCAAAGACCATGCTTCGATCCAACGTTATCGCGTTAGCCCCATCGTAAACGAGAAGATCTGACGACTGTCCGTGTCGGCAAAGGCCACAGGGAAAGCAAAATCGAAGGCTAATGGCGCTGGGCCAAGAGCTGGGACTGCAATACGTGCTCCAAAGCCTGGAGCGACGCGGAAGTTCTTCGAATTCAATTCGATGTCCTTTTCAATGGTTCCATAGTCCACGAACGCAACCATTCGCAACATGTCATCGGCTGTAATCGGCATCATGTATTCAAAGGAACCAAGCATTTGAAACCGACCACCCACCTGTACGTCGTTATCCACCGGACTTGCTCCGCGGAATGCAAATCCCCGCATGGTGGAGAATCCACCGGCAAAGAAATTCTCAAACAAAGGTGTATCGACGCCAGTAAAGCCAAGTCGCATCGAACTAGTGAAGGTATGTCGACCTCCTCCATCTGCTCGCTGTCTAACCAAGAAATAGCGACTGAAATTGACTTGACCGCGAGGAAAATCGAATTCACCAAACGTCTGATCGTAGATCAATTCGAGTAAGTGCCCTTCGGTCGGTAGGAATGGACTGTCCCGGGTGTTGTGAGCTAGCCGAACTCGACCAGTGTACAAATCGTTGCTTCCAGCCACTCGATCCAAGGCGGGGAGGCCGGTAATCCGGAGACCGGAAATCTTCACGTCTTCACCCCGTAGCTCAGTCGACAAAGACAAGTCCGGTGTTACTTCATATCCAACCGCTACGCGAGCCCCAAGGCGCTGCTCTGTCCAGTCACGATAGATTCGAGTGAAATAGAAACCTCCTACAGACAAACTAAATGGCGAGTATCCGAACAAGTTAGGATTGGTCCAGTTCAGCGTATATCGTTGCACTCGATTTCCAGGCACGAGCTCAGCGCGAAAGTTTTGTCCAGCTCCTCGAAAAGCACCGTTAAGCATATCGCTCGGGCGCCTCGGAAAATTGAACAGGTCAAAGTTGCGTTCCTCAAGTACGAAATTGCCGGCGACCCCTAAGTCGCTGTTAACGGATCCGCCTGCTGAGAATCGTCCGGTCTGTCCCTCTTGAACATAGACATCGACCGGGACATCGCGAAATCGCGGATTGTATCCATACGGTGAGCTGTCCAAGAATTCGGACTTGCCACCCAATTTCCATGGCTCTTCCAATGGCGGTGCCGTCTGTATCACAGCTGGCGGTGGTGGTGGTGCCATTTGGGGTGCAGGCGGATTGTAAAACTGTGGCTGTGCAACCGCAGGTTGATTCACGAAGGGTTGATTTACAAAGGGTTGATTGTTTGTCGGCGGAGCAAACGCCTGTGGATACTGTTGTGGGTTCACGGCAGGTTGTCCAACGTTTGGCTGACCAACGTTTGGCTGACCGTTCATGACGGTTCCATTGCCATAGTTCGCAATCGGTGGATTCGGATTCCCTTGACTGGGAAACGCGGCGCCAGCATAGGCAGGACCGGTGCCATAGGATGAACCGCTTGAATTCGCTTGTGGTCCGTAACCGAATCCCGGCCCAATAGATTGTCCCATCGTCGGCCCGCTCAGCACGCTCAAAAAACCAACCGCTGCAAACAATGCTACAACAATGCCAATCCTTTGACGATTGCTTTGCTTCATGACAGTTTTGCTTAGGATGGTTTGGCTTGGCATGATGTGAATTGAATCTATGTTTTGCTTCGTTTTCGAAACGCTCAAT
>JANLRK010000553.1:0-13010 GCA_031361585.1 Pirellula sp.
AAGTCATAGAAAGACCTTGTTGCGAGACCTAGTGCTCTGTCCACGTTGAAAAAAGAGGAATGTCTTGCTAGCGGCGAGCTTAGCTACGTTTAGTCTGTTTAACGCAAGGATAACACTTGCACTGCTATTGTGGCCTGCAAATCCAGATTTGGCCAGCAAGTCTTTGGAATTCTCAACTTAAATGGAGTTCGCTCTACACCTGTCTATGATGAAGGTTATCGCACGCCATAGCACGACGCGCAAGCGCGCAAGCTAGAGAATTACGCTAAAAAGATCACTAGCTTGCGTGTCGTGCTATGTGAGAACTTCGTGAACAACTCTAGCAGGTTGGACGCCGGTCAAGCGAAAATCTAGACCCTGTGAACGAATGCTGAGCCGTTCGTGATGAAGCCCGAGTTGGTGCAGCAAAGTTGCGTGAATATCTCGAACGTGAACCGAATGGTCTATTGGGCCAAATCCAAATTCGTCTGTTTTGCCAAAGCTCCATCCAGGTTTGAAGCCCCCCCCCGCAAACCACATCGTGAACGCGTCGATGTGATGGTTGCGACCGGTCGACTCGCGAACTTCTCCCATAGGTGTCCGGCCAAATTCCCCGCCCCACACCACGATCGTGTCCTCGAGTAGACCGCGACGCTGCAAATCGAGAACGAGTGCTGCACCCGATTGGTCTATCTCCCGGCTAATCGATGGCAAGTGCTCTTCGAGATTCTCGGTGGGACCGCCGTGATGGTCCCAATTGGTATGGTAAAGCTGGACGAAACGCACACCACGTTCCACTAGCCGCCTCGCTAACAAGCAGTTTCGAGCGAAGCTCGCTTCCTTTGGATCTTTGATGCCGTAAAGATCGAGCGTCTCTCTGCTTTCACCACTCGTATCCATCAATTCAGGCGCGCTGGTTTGCATTCGATAGGCCATTTCGTATGCGTTGATGCGAGTTGTGATCTCTTCATCACCGGTATCGGCCAAACGTTTCGCATTCA
This sequence comes from Pirellula sp., assembly GCA_031361585.1. Lineage (GTDB taxonomy): Bacteria > Planctomycetota > Planctomycetia > Pirellulales > Pirellulaceae > JBKCUI01. Next base: position 981 of record JANLRK010000553.1, read on the forward strand.
ATTCGCGAACCGCTTCGAGGACTTGCAATTGCTGCTTGTCGCTTACCGAGTCAGGCGTAGTCAGATTCAGAATTGGCTCCCCTTGATTGCGGAGCGGGACCCCCTGATACGTTGTTGGCAGCATGCCGCTCCCCCACAGAATCGAGCCACCGCGTGGTCCGCGTGGTCCACTTTGAAGGACCACGAATCCAGGTAGGTCTTCGCATTCACTCCCCAGACCATACGTGAGCCATGAACCAAGACAGGGACGTCCGAATTGCCCAGTGCCGGTGTTCATGAAAAGTTTGGCAGGCGCATGATTGAAAAGATCTGTCTTACATGTGCGAATGAAAGTCAACTTATCCACAATGCGGGCCGTGTATGGCAGTAAGTCACTCACGGAAGCTCCGCAGTCACCGTATTGCTGAAACGTTCGCCGCGTGCCAAGTAGATTCGTGCGGTGGCTGCTATCCATGAAGGCAAATCGTTTGCCGTCCAGGTAGCTTTTTGGTATCGGCTGTCCGTTGAGTTGATTGAGCATCGGCTTGTTCTCAAACATGTCGAGTTGAGACGGGCCTCCTGCCATGAACATGTAGATGACTCGTTTCGCTCGGGCTGGAAAATGCGAAGGTTTCGGCGCGAGTGGATTACTTAAAACGTCCGGAGCGGTTTCTGGTGACGCACCTGAAAGGAGATTTGCGAGGGCAATGGAGCCCACACCGACTCCACACTGATTGAAGAAGTGACGACGCGTCTGTTGCTGCAAAGGATGGCTATTCATTGTCATATTCAGGTTAATTTTAATCGAGCCGCAGGCTGATTCGAACTTCTAGATGCCAATTATTCTCGCGTCACCGTTTCATCCAAATTGAGCAACGCTCGAGCTGCACTAAGTGGATCAAGCGATTGAAGAATCGTGAGCTCGACAGGCCTTGGGTGACGGGATGTACATCTGCGGAAGGCGACCTCCATCCCTTCCTCCTTAATAATCTTCTCCAAGGCCGTTGCAAATTCGAAAAATCCTGCATCATTCAATAGCGTTAAGGCTTGCAATGGAGTATTGCTACGCACTCGGCGGGTGCAGGTACTAAATCCATCGGGAGCATCAAAGACATTGAGCGAGGGCGGAGGTGTGGCTCGGTAGACAAACGTATACAGTCCGCGTCGGTAGCGATCCTCACCAGAACTTACTTTCCATTCCCGTTTGACTTGTCCCTGGCCCATTACCCCTTGAGGTATCGGTGGGTAGACAGATGGTCCTCCAATCTTCGACGACAGGAGTCCACAAGCGGCGAGTTCCACATCTCGAACAATCTCCCCCTCTAGCCGCATTCGACGCTGCCGCGCAAGTAGGTAGTTTCCATGGTCCTTCTCCCTCAGATCCGCTCGATCCACGGATGATTGTTGATAGGTTTTGGATGAAACAATTAGCCGATGCAATTCCTTTAGGCTCCAGCCGCGCTCGACGAACTCAACCGCTAGCCAGTCCAATAACTCGGGATGGCTTGGCGGCGAACCTTGCAATCCGAAGTCGTTTTCTGTTTCGACTATTCCACGACCGAAGTAGTGTTGCCAAACGCGATTGACGATGACGCGTGAGGATAACGGATTGTTCGACGAAACGAGCCATCCCGCCAAGTCGAGTCGATTCAATTTCTTTTCGGGGCTTTCTATTGGCGGCAGCACAGCAGGTGTACCGCAAGTGACTTCATCGGCTGGGCGTGTGAAATCACCTTGGATAAACAAATTCGTTTTTCGCGGTATGGGCAACTCCTTCATCACCATCGTGCTTATCCCGGCCGAAAGCAATTTTTCGATTTCCTTCAATCGATTTTGAAATGTTCGAAAATGCTCATCCGATGCCCCTGGCCCCATCGCATACAGGCTTCGTATTTGAGCGCTGGTTCGTTTTGTCATATCCTCGGAAATCAGCTTTTGCATCGCCTTGGAAAGGGCCTTTATTTGCGATTCTGTGAGCGATTTCTCCCAATTTTTTACTGCTTCAGATGCATTGGCAACGATGTCGTTTATCGACGATTCCAATTCCTTTTGCTCCGCGAACAATGCCGGTGCTTTGAGTTCCGGTTCGTAGATGGTTAAGTTGGGTTCCTCTTGATTGTTGAAGAATGCAAAAAAACGATAGTATTCCTTTTGTTCAATTGGATCGAATTTATGGTCATGGCATTGAGCACAACCAATGGTTAGTCCAAGCCAGACTGTTCCCGTTGTGGCGACACGATCAAAGACGCTGTCGATTCGAAATTGTTCGGGGTCGATGCCCCCTTCTTGATTGATCTGCGTATTGCGATGAAACCCGGTGGCAATGGTTTGTTCCTCGGTTGCGTTAGGCAACAGGTCGCCGGCAATTTGTTCGATCGTGAACTGGTTGAAGGGTAAATCCCGATTGAGGGCGTCGATAACCCAATCACGATACTTCCATATTTGCCTTGGTGCATCGACGGAGTAGCCATTGCTGTCGGCATACCGAGCTTGATCTAGCCACCAGCGGCCCCAGCGTTCTCCATAGTGTGGGCTTCGGAGCAAGTGATCTACAAGTTCGCGACGAGCTAGATCAGCATTCGTGTTGAATGCGGCCACATATTCATCAACTTCGGAAATCGTGGGTGGTAGGCCTATCAAATCCAATTTCAAACGACGGATAAAGGTGATCGGATCTGCCTCTGGTGACGGAGCAAGTCCTTCTTTAGCTAATCGATTGAGAATAAAGTTGTCGATGGGGTTCGAAGGCGCAATACCAACCGAAACAACGGTTGGCGGTTGGACTTTTTTGGGCGCGATGAAAGCCCAGTGCTTGTCGAATGCTGCCCCTTGCTCGACCCAGGAAGTCAGAATTGTTTTTTGGGTATTTGTGAGTTTCTTGCCAGACTCATGAGGAGGCATGATCGCATCATCGCTAACAAGAATGCGTTTGACGAGTTCGCTTTCTTCCGGCTTTCCCGGCACGATTGCTACTTCGCCTGAGTCCAATTTGGCGAGGCCACCGTCGGGAGTATCAAGTCGCAGTCCGGCCTGCCGCTTGGCCTTGTCAAAGCCGTGGCAAGCGAAGCAATTCTCGGCAAGGATCGGCCGCACGTCGCGGTTGTATTCCAGATCCGCTGACTGTAGAACGGGCAAGCAATAAGACAGGAGCAAAACAATGCCCAGCCAACTGCTATCCATGCGGAGGTAAAAAAGGCTATGAAACATGTAACGGACGCCCAGCCGGAAGGATAACTTATTTGATTACCTCGGCCCAAAGAGGACAGTAAGAAAATGCTGATATTCAATCTCCTGAAAGGGATAGAACGTCTTCTATAATAGCCGAATAATTGAGACTTCTCGCTGAACGACACCAAATTCACGTTAATCCGTTCTCTTCGTAGCGGAACCTGTCAAAGGTTTCGAGGGAGGTGTTGCCTACTTCGGCAACCAACGAAATGCTTGACGCATTCCGCTACAACCGCTGCGCCGAGGTGGCGTTCGCAGAGAAGTGTCGAATAATTCAAATTTCGTGATGTTAGCCGAGGTTTACATGTGTTTTGACTCAATCTATCCCCACCAATCGACCCAGTTGGTGAAAAAATTCGCATCCAGTCCTCGTCGAATTGCGTAGAATCAATGCCCGCCTGGGTTTTCGTGTTCGCTTTCCGCAAGTGGAGCAAAAGGACTGTAATGCTAGAAGTGGATGAATCACCCTTACAATCGATTGAATCGGTGTTAGCACAGGTGGCTAGACGCGAACCCGAATCCCTCAATTACTGCATCGAACGTTATGGCAATTTAATTTGGTCGTTGGCTCGACGCTATTCGCCAAGCCAAGCTGACGCCGAAGATGCAGTTCAGGAAATTTTCCTAGAGCTGTGGCAAAAGGCGGATCGTTTCAATCCCACTAAGTCGGCTGAGACAACCTTTGTCACGATGATTGCTCGAAGGCGTCTCATCGATCGCTTTCGAAAGCAATCACGAACCGTGGAATCATCGAGCGTAGAAAGTGATTTCGACGAGCAGCCAGACCTTTCGGGCGCGACATCCGCAGAGTTGATCGACGAAGCTGCCAAGGCCACGCGCTGTCTCGACGCTCTCGTTTCGAACCAGCGGGACATTCTGCGTAGGTCCATTCATGAGGGCAAATCTCACGCACAGATCTCGGCGGAGTTGCAAATGCCCCTCGGGTCGGTGAAGTCATTTGCACGACGGGGGCTTATCCAGCTAAGACAATGCATGGAGAAGTTTTCCGTCATCGGAACTGGAGCTGCAACATGAGCTCAGTTTCAACCTCCGACTTCCGAATCCAGGAACTTGCTGCTGGCTTTTCGCTCGGTGATCTATCCGAAGCGGAACGGCTTGAAATCAAGTCCTTTGACCCAAAGATTTTCCAAACAATGGTTGAACGTTCTGAGGAATCTGCTGCAAGAGCCTTCTTGACATTCCAAAAAACTGTTCCAAGCGAGCCGATGCCTGCCGAATTGTCGTCGCGGCTCAAAAGCATGGCGGATGGATTCATCGCCGATTCCAAAACGTCGGTTGCAGCCAACAGCTCCACCGTTGCGCGTTCATCGATGCGTATTAGCGAGATGGTCGCCTGGCTGTGTGTGGCTGCCTCGATCGCGTATGTGCTTTTCATTCCGTTTCCAGACAAAAAGAACCTGAACGTCAGTTTGATGAGCCAGCGAGACAGGCTCATCGCGTCGGCGTCGGATATCATTCGTTCTAAATGGGAATCAACTACGCCAGATCAATCCATTGGCACCGAACTTGGAGATGTGGTGTGGAGCACCGCATCGCAGCAAGGATACATGACTATCCGAGGCCTGCCTGTTAACGACGCAACCCAAGAGCAGTATCAACTCTGGATCATCGACCCATCTCGCGACGACAAACCCGTCGACGGTGGAGTATTCGACATCGCAAGCACGGGTGAGTCGATCGTTCCCATCCAAGCCAAGCTACGAGTAGACAAGCCGACGGTCTTTGCCGTCACGGTTGAGAAACCCGGGGGTGTAGTTGTATCGGACCAAAAGCGTTTGCCGCTCCTTGCGAAGGTTGCGGTTAACTGATCGTCAAACACGTCGCCATCGCAGCCAACCCCATCGCTGCTGCGCGGGTTAAAGAGTCGCAAATTACGAGACTTCTCGCTGAACGCCACCAAATTCACGTTAATCCGTACTTTTCGTAGCGGAACCTGTCAAAGGTTTCGAGGCAGGTGTTGCCTACTTCGGCAACCAACGAAATGCTTGACGCATTCCGCTACAACCGCTGCGCCGAGGTGGGTTCGACGAGAAGTGTCCAATTTACAGCTTTATTTAAGATCCTTTAACCGCGAGCCGCAGGCGACGGATGCCAGTTAAGAGGCGGCTGATGCCAGCTGAGAGTCAACGATTGCTAATTCGACAGCAGCGTTGGTGTTGGAACCTGAACCAATGAAACACCACGTAACTGTCGCATCAATTCGTTCCAATTCTCCGGTGAGCTTTTCTTTTGAAATCGAAAGAGAGCCACAGTTCGAAAGCTCCTTTCCATCGATGCAATAACCAATGGGTTGGCCTGCTTGATCTGAGGCCACGCCTTTTTCAACGCATCGTTTAGTACCTTTCTCGGAACAACTTGATTCCCCTTGTTCGCAGGCTCCCAAAAGAAAAAATAGGGTGAGCCGGAAACAACCAATTCGTTTCCTTCGATTGAGAAAGTAAATGGCACTTTAGCATCTGTCAAAACCGAAAAGGGAGCACCATTTCGGGTTCGTTCCATCAGAGGCTTGAGTTCACGCACCGACAATGCGACTTCTTCATCGGTAGAAAGCCTTTCCAATTCTCCTGGCCCAAGAATGATGCCATGCTCATCTTGCGGCAAGTACTCTTGGGACATGATGATGCCGCGCGGCATTAGATCGGCTTGAATAAACCTGAGACCAAGAAGTGTTTGTTCAAAGGCAGCGTCAAGCGAGACTTTTTCATGGTTTCCAAACATGAAGATGCTCACCGCACCATGATGCCCGGAGTCCACAAATTTAGCCAATGGTTGCAGCTCCCAATCATACAAAGATAACGTTGCCCGCTGCTGGCCGGCATTGATCACCAATCGACCGCCGTCCATTTGTGTCGCCTGGTACTCGAAACGTAAGGCTACGTTGTCGAGAGACGGATCCGGCTTTGCGGTGCTGACCATCATGGCTCCACCAGTCAACGACAGATTGTTAGCTTGGCTCAGCACACTGCTTCCTAATGGGTCAAGGCCTGGTACGATCACCTCCAGTGTAGACTTGGGACCAAATCCAATGTTGCGAGATCCAGGTGAACTCTTTCCGCCAAAGCGGAACGAACTCTGGTCCAACGATGGACTATTGCTCGATGCATAAACTTGATGTACCGGTCTTGTGTGATTTTTGACCTTGGTATTCGCGGGTAGAGACTGCCGCAATCCTTTAGTAAGGATAGGCATATCGAAGTGAGATTCACTCACCGCAAGTAGATCCAATGAAAGCACGTCTCCCTCTGGGCCAAATGGGGCAGACTGTTCTTCTGATTCAGCTTCAACCAAGTGAGAACCAAAGATCGTCGCGATGCAATCCTCGAGAGAGCCATCTTCTCGGGCCTCGAAAGAAGCTTCAAGGATCGACGGGTTTGTAACCCTGTCAACCGAAACACACATCGCTAAGCCGAGAATCAAGGTGGTGTGAATTACCGTACTCAAAAAGAGTGGGAGCAAATCATTTGCACGCGTATCGCGCCAAGTGAGTTTCTGAATTGGCATGAACACACCTCAAGAAAAGGACTTCTAGTAATTCCTAGATTCGAAAGAGTATAGGCGATGCAACAGAAAAATGCCAACTAAAGAGCTATTCGGGGACGTCAAAACCAAGACCGCAGGACGTATCGGGTGGTTTGCGAGTTGGCCTTCATGGTTTACTATTTCCCTTTTGGAAATTCAAAAACCTCGTAGGATTGCTATCGTTCATGGAGAAAACCAGGGTTGCCATCGTAGGCATGGGCACCGTGGGAACCGGAGTGGCCCGTTTGCTTTTGGATCATGGTGATCGGCTTGCACGCCATGCCGGACGAATATTGTGGCTTGAGAAAGCGACGGTGCGCGATCTGGCAAAAGATCGCAATATCGAATTGCCAGCTGGAATTTTAACTGACGATTTAAAAACGATCTTAAACGATCGTGATATCGAAGTCGTCGCGCATTTGGTCGGAGGGCTCGAACCTGCACGCACGATCATGCTCCAATTGCTCGAATCGGGCAAGGATGTGGTGACCGCAAACAAAGCCCTATTGGCAGAGCATGGCGAAGAGTTGTTTGATCGAGCTCGAGCATTAGGGAGGACCATCGCATTCGAAGCGAGCGTGGGCGGTGGCATTCCGATCATCGCGAATATCAGCCAGTGTTTTTCTGCCAACCAAATACTTTCGTTGCGTGGAATTCTCAATGGAACTAGCAACTACATCATCTCGCAAATGGATGAGCAAGGAGCCGACTACGCTGTTGCGTTGAAACTTGCTCAGGAACTGGGATTTGCAGAAGCCGATCCGACCATGGACGTAGATGGGAGCGACGCCGCACAGAAGTTGGCGATTCTTGCTCACCTTGCATTCGGCGTCCGCGTGCGTTGGCGCGATATCTATCGTTGCGGCCTCGAGGCGTTTCAACTGGAAGACCTCAGGTACGCATCGGAGCTTGGATATCGAATCAAGCTCATCGCGACGGCTCAGTTGCGGCCCGATGGGTTGGAGCTTCATGTATCACCTACTCTTATTCGAAAAGGGAGGCCGCTCGCTGAAGTTCGCGGCGCCTACAATGCCGTGACGGTCGTGGGTGATGCTGTTGGAGACATGTTCTTTCATGGGCAGGGGGCGGGCCAAATGCCGACTGCTTCCGCGGTCGTTGCGGATATGATCGATACGGCTTCGGGACGGACGGACATCACTTTCCGTAGGCTTGAGTTATGGTCCGATCGGGAGTCGAAGATTGGTCTGTTGCCGTATGATCAAACGACGGGCCGGTATTACATGCGATTCTTCGTTGCCGATGAGCCAGGTGTGCTTTCCCAAATTACTGGAATTTTGGGTAAACACCTCATCTCGATCGCCTCCATTATTCAACACGAACCCACCAGTGACGAACAACCTCGCAAAGTACCGCTGGTCATCATGACTCACGAAGCCAATGAAAAAGCGGCTGCGGCAGCCAATGAGGAAATTCGAAAGTTGCAAAGTGTCAGTAACGAATGCGTCAAGCTTCGAGTCACCGAGGGTGGCAAATAACTTCGTTTGCAATTACCGAAGTTAGCTCCACCTATTCAACGAATCACGATAAAAAACTCCATAGGACGTTTAGCAATGAAATGGGTCATCATCATCCCGGATGGATGTTCAGACTATCCGGTCGAATCGCTCGGAGGCAAAACGCCTCTGCAACATGCCAATATCCCAGCCATGGACGAAATCGCTCGGTTCGGCTTGGTGGGCCAGAGCGACAATGTCCCTCTAAACTTTCCTGCAGGCAGCGAAGTTGCAAACATGTCGTTACTTGGATACGACCCAAATCTCTATTTCTCAGGCCGTGCACCTATCGAAGCGGCCGCACAAGGCATTCGGCTCGGACCGGATGATTGGGCCATCCGATGCAATTTGGTCACTGTCCAAAATCAAGTCATGGTCGACTTCACGGCTGATCATATTTCCACCGGCGAAGCCATTCCATTGCTTCGAACCGCCCAGGAAAAGCTCGGGAACGAATCGCTGGAGTTTATGCACGGCGTAAGTTACCGAAACTTGCTCATCTATCGCGGCAAGTCAGGTGACCCCTCCCCTTTTTCGATTGATACCCGAACAAGCGCTCCGCACGACCTTACGGACGGAACCGTACTAGGCGACTTTCCTAAAGGACCCGGTTGCGATCTGCTTTGCAATCTAATGGAGCAAAGTGTGGCACTATTCGCGGATCATCCCGTGAATCTCGCTCGGGTAGCCAGCGGCAAACTCCCGGCAACGAACCTATGGCTCTGGGGATTGGGGAAAACTCCGCAACTAGAGTCGTTCGCATTGCGCTTCGGCGTTCGCGGTGCAATGATCACCGCCGTAGATTTGCTCCGAGGTTTGGCCGCCTTGATTGGCTGGGATCGCATTGAAGTCACTGGCGCGACCGGGTATTTGGATACCAACTACGCAGGCAAGGGCGAGGCGGCCATTGAAGCCCTCAAAACCTACGATGTCGTTTGCGTGCACATCGAGGCGACGGACGAAGCGAGCCACGAGGGGCGAGCCGATGAAAAAGTCAAAGCCCTGGAGTCCATCGATCGTCATATCGTTAGCCCCGTTCATCAGGCACTCAAACAGCAAGGTGAATATCGTATTTTGGTCATGCCCGACCACTCGACTCCGGTCAGTACTAAAAAACACTCGTATGGTTGGGTACCATTCGCAGCTTGCGGAAGTGGGATCTCGCAAAACGGAAGTATGACATTTGATGAGTTGTCGGCTGCCAGTTCTGGATTATCTTATCCACATGGATGGGATTTGATTCCAAAACTGATGCGAGGCGATTTGCGTTAGAGAGTTACCATCGAGGGTTGAGAGAAACCTGTTAAGGATCAGAAATGCCATTGATTGTTCAAAAGTTTGGTGGGACAAGCGTTGCGACACCGGAGAAAATTCAAGCGGCCGCGCGTAAAGCGATTCGTGCTCAACAAGAGGGCAATCAAGTCGTCGTGGTAGTCAGCGCCATGGGACACAATACGGACCACCTCATCGATTTGGCCAAGGAGGTTAACGAAGAGCCCCCTGCTCGCGAGATGGACATGCTGCTCAGCACCGGCGAGCAAGTTAGCGTGGCGCTCATGGCCATGGCTGTGCATCGATTTGGCCACAAGGCCGTTTCGTTGACAGGCGCTCAGATGGGGATCCGCACCGACAATTCCTTTACCAAGGCGCGCATCAAAACCATTTCCACTGAGAGGATTAGACGCTTGCTCGATGAGGGAAACATCGTCATCGCGGCCGGCTTTCAAGGAGTCGATGACGATCTCAACATCACAACACTTGGCCGTGGCGGCAGCGATACGACGGCTGTTTCGCTGGCAGCCGTTTTGAGGGCAGATGCTTGCGAGATCTACACCGACGTAGACGGCGTTTACACGACCGACCCAAGGTTGCTGCCGGAAGCGAGGCAGATGGGACAGATCAGCTACGACGAGATGCTGGAGCTAGCTAGTCTCGGAGCAGGCGTAATGCACAATCGCTCGATCGAATTCGCTAAGAAGTTCGATGTGCCTATTCGTGTGCGAAGTAGCTTTTCGGATGCGCCGGGCTCCATGATTGTATCTAACCCAGAGTCCGCGTCGGTTCCGGTCTGCGGGGCAGCACTCACCAAAGATGAGGCACGTATCACCATTCTGGGAGTGCCCGATAAACCTGGAACTAGTTTTGAAATTTTCAAGCGACTAGCAGACCGCAAAGTAACGGTCGATATGATCGTTCAGAATATTGGTCAAGGTGATCTGGCCGACATTTCGTTCACGGTCCCGAATACAGAGCTAAAAGATGCGTTGAAGGCCGTCAATGAAGCGGCCAAAGTGGTCGGTGCAACCAGCGTCACTCACGATGATGCGGTAGCAAAAATATCGGTTGTTGGACTTGGGATGGCCGCGCAGACTGGCGTCGCTCAACGCATGTTTGAAGCGCTGGCCGATGCCGGCATAAATATTCAAATGATCACTACGAGTGAAATCAAAATCAGCGTCTTGGTGCAGCGTTCCGAAGCGACCGCGGCGCTGCGCGCCGTCCACCAAGCATTTGCGTTGCACCTCAAGCCGGTGGATGCAAATCAATGGCAGATTGGTCAGAAGAATACCAGTGACTTGAGCGTGAACGAAATCATCGAGCGATTGCGCAATTCGAACATGGAACAATTGACCTTGCTCGACATCTCGATGGTTGGGGACCAAGCCCGCGTGACCTTGTCTGGAGTTCCTGACACACCCGGTCTGGCACAAAAAGTGTTCAAGCGAGTGGCAGAAGCCGGTGTCTTTGTCGACATGATTGTCCAAAGTTGCGATGGATATCAAGGCGAAACCAGCATTAGCTTTACGGTACCCGAAGGGCAGATGGATCATTGCATCAAAGTGCTTGAGACCATGGATTACAAGTTTCGCAAAATCAGTGGCTCTACGGAAATTGCCAAACTGTCTGTAAGCGGAATCGGTCTTCGAAGCCACACGAGCGTCGCAATTGCGATGTTCAAATCGCTCGCCGACATGGGAATCAATGTGTTGATGATCAACACGAGCGAATTGCGAGTGAACGTGGTCATTGATGGCAAGCGGGGACAGCAAGGACTAGAATGCCTTCAAAGGACCTTCGAAGAGTCGCTGCTTTAACTAATAGTTTACCCGCCAATAATGTTTAACCGGCGCAGCCGCGGCGACTATGTTTAACCGGCGCAGCCGCGAGCACGCAGTACCATGTGATGACCTGCATACAATTGTGGCACGGCGGTCCCCGCCGTGATTTCCCGCCGACTTTTCTCGGTTGAGACCGCCAAGCCACACTCAAGAAAGCAAAAACATGCCTCACGGCTTCCATTTAGGCCATGGTACCGTCATCCGATTCCAAGGCGCGGACCGTTGCCGAGTGCTCAACAACCTTTGCACACAGGATTTTCGTAAGCTAACCGACGGGCAAGCCCTTGAAACATTCATAACCGATGGAAAGGGTCGCACGTTTGGACATGGTACTGCGATGTCCGTTGGCGGCGAAGTTTTTTTTGTTACGGTACCAGATCAGGGCAGCAAACTCGTTCCACATTTCGATCGTTACATCATCCGCGAGGATGCCGTTCTGGCCGACGTCAGCAGTGATTTCCAGCTCTGGCTTTTTCAAGATCGAATGACCGCATCCCTAGCGTTCGACATCTCAACCGAGGCGATTCCGGGACCGGCGAGTGTAACGAGCCTCGAGCTAGATAACCAAAGAGTCATCCTGCTGCATGCACCTTGGATCGGGCCTGACTCGATTCTCGTGCTTGTGCCTTTAGGTTTCAGCAACCAGACAA
>JANLRK010000576.1:0-3926 GCA_031361585.1 Pirellula sp.
TGTTCCTCTAGTCTATCTTGCGCGTTTTGCATACGCTTTCGTGCCGACTCGACGCGTTTTTTTGCTTTTTCTTCTCGCGATTCTGGCTTCGGAGTATCTTTCTTTTTGGACGAGTCACCGGACTTGGATGCATCTTGTTCGCTCGGTTTGCCATCCTGGGACTCCTTGGAATCGGGGTCCTTTGAATCGGGAGGATTGGCTGGTTTCTCGTCGCCCTGTTTAGAATCGCTTGGCTTGCCCTCGGTTGGTTTATTTTCTTTTGGCTCGCCGTCTTTATCTTTTGGCTCGCCATCTTTAGGGGGCGCATCATCGGATTTTTCTTTCGGATCTTTCGTTTCGTCCCCTGGTGTTTTTTTTGATTCCGCATCGCCAGCCTTCTTTTCGCCGTCTGGCTGCTTTCCAAACTTATTGGGATCAGGAGAGGCGCCTTTCTCGGCTTGCTTATCGTTTTCCTCCTTGCCTTGATTGAGATCGGACGCGACTTTATCGAGCTGTTCCTTGATGTCCTTCTGCTCGCCGGCGGCTTGCTTTAGTTCCTGGCCAGACTCCGTACGGGCTGTCTGTCCACGTTGGATCTGTTCCAGTCGACGAATCTCTTTCTGAATTTCCTCCAAGCGTACACGTTCATCTCTGAGTCGCGTTGATCGGTTCTCGCTTTGGAGTAGTTCAAGCAGTTTTCTGAGATTTTCTAGGCCACCTTGTTGTTCTTGAATGGCGCGAGTGAATTGCCCCTTCGCAAGCAAATCGCCAGCCACGCTCAATCGCTGCAACGTGGCCAGCTGTTTACTCATCCTAGCTGCTTGCATGAGTAAACCAGCCCGAGTTGGATTCGTCGCAGCTTCGAGTTCGCTCATGCGGATAAACAATTCCTCCAGTTTTCCGAATCGCTGGGCAAGTTGTTTTTGTTGCTGCTCTAACTCCTTGACACTTTCAAGGGTTGGTCTTTTTTCTTGCGCATTCAGCGGTGTCGAGTGGAAACCGATATCGAAAAGCAAGCAGCTGAAAAATAGCAATGAAGCGGTAAATTGGTTTGAGAATGCGTTATTCGATTTCATTTGATCAAATCCAATAATTGTTTTTTCTGTTCTTGCTGAGTCTTTTCCAGAATCTTGCTTTGATCGTCGATCATTCCGCGGACCATGTCTTTTAATTCATTATCGTCTTGCATGTAGACCATGTCATTCAGAATGTCCGTTAAAGCAACGATGATTTGATTGCTATGGCTTATAGAATTTGGTAGCAAATCGGAAACGTTTGATTCGGATTTAGACCTCTGCGAATAGGATTTTTCTATTGATCGAATATTGCTGGCCATGGGCGGCCATGACTGGTCAAGCACGACAAGGAGCGGCGCGCGAATTTTGTCCTGCAACCTAGTTCGCAGGTCGATGCTATCGATTCGATTGTTGATCAACTCTTGATTGATTTGATGGATTTCGCGTTCTACACCGCGCAGTTCACTTTCCGATTTTGTCATTTGCGATTCGGCTTGCTGAGAACGAAGCATTTGCATTTTCTCTCGCCTGGCCGGAGTATTTTCCTCCGACGCGTTGCCGTCGCCGTCCGAGGGACCTTCCGTCGCGGCATCTGCTTGCTCTACAACAGGTGTACTGCTGGCTCGCTGCATGTTGACCAATAAATCTCGCATCTGCCCTAGTTCGCCAATGATCTGCTGAAGACGTGCTCTCATTGCCAGCTCTCTTCGTTCAAGTATTATTCGCAAAGCCTCTTGCGTAACCACACTCAACTGAATTGGGCTTGCACGTCCGACGTGTGGTTCCTTTCGGAGGTTCAGATAATCCTCGGCCGCTATGGTGAGTCCTAGTGTTGAACCGACTTTGGCCACCAGCCGTCCATCATCTCGCATGGCTTTGAGGTCCAATTGGCTTGAGGCTTTACCATCGGACTGAACATTTAATGGTGTCTTCAAGAGTGGATTTGTGTCGAGGACCGTTTCGATCCAAGCACCTTTGAAATCGTAGTCATCTTTGATCTTTCCCAATATAGGGAGCACTGCGTTTTCCGTTACGCATGTACCGATGCCCTGCAGTACTAGATCGACCTGCGGCGGTTGGTCGGTGATCGCGGACACAACGAATTGTTGAATTCGACTCGAACAGATACCGTCCGTAGCCCACAATCGCAATTCGATAAGCAGATTTCCTTCCAACGAACCAATTGGCATTTCAAAGGCATCCTGTTTGTCTCCAATTTCTAATGTCTGTGGAGGCAACGACGATTTTTCCGCAGCGTCACCGGCGCGGACAATCACATAGTCGCAACGTTCAACGGATTTGTTGGTTTGCATCAACAGGTCCAATTGACTGCCCTGTGGTAGACGCATTCCCGTTCGATAAGGAATTGTTTCCTTTCCCCACGTAGTCTTAGTGGAACGCTGCAAGTACTCGGGATAGGAAACATGGATCTGCAGGTCGGTCACCAGCGGCGCATCGACGCTGCTGATTTTAAGATTCGAGATCCGAGCATCTCCGCCTGAAACGCTTAGCCAAAGTGAGTCATTCACGGATTCGAGCGGCGGACCATCGAGGATAAACGATTGCAGTTGTTTGTCAGCCGTCAACCGACGCATGTTCGCTCGGCCACGATTGCCGGCGGTATCGCGATAATAGACTGTGCAGACCTCAGGAATAATCTTAGCGCTCAGTTTTGCCCAAGTTTTGAGTTGGCAAGCTTGGCCTTTGGGAACCGGGGCAATTCCATCTCGAAAGGGGACCAAGTATCGCTGGCGGGTATTGCGACCAGTGAAGGTTGGTACGTCCATCTCAATTCCATCTACGCCCAACTCTGTCGATCGAGGCCAAGGTACGTCGGAAAGGGCGAAGAATCGTTTGGCCCAATGAAACGTCCAAGTCGGTTGGATGAGAGCGACCACGCAACTCGATCCGAGTAGAAACCCAAGAGCAATCAGTTGCAACTGAAGCGGCCGAAAACGCACCAGACTATTGACGTCCACAGATTGCAATAAATTGGATGCTTTATCGCTCGCAAGCTCGAGCAATCCAGAACGCAAAGGATGTTCCTCGATGGAGGAATTGACCATGGCCGTCGGACGCGCCGCTTGTACGGTCGTTACGAGCGAGCTTTGAAATTCTGGGTGTTTGTTTTCAATCAATAGCGCGAGAGATGAATCGCTCCATCGCACTTTCCAGCGTTGCCACAGGAATCGGTACACCAAATAGATCGAAATGGAAACCAGCAGGAAAAGCATTACGATCCGGACGACTTTTGGAGATTCGGCCGACCCAAGTTTTGCGGGTAGATAGTCCAGCAGTCCAAATGTCCAAAACGCGACGAGGAACCAGATCGCCAAAATGATCAGCGATTGGCTCACGACGAATCTGGAAATAAGTCCACGAAGATCGGCCAATTTTTGGCCGATCGACTCTGGAATGGAATAGACCGACTTGGGTTTGGTATTAATTACGCGTTGCATTCCTCTATTTGTAACAGAATCGGACCCAATAGGGTTAGTCGAATTAACACCCACTAGGCCTCGCATCGTACAATATTCGCTTGCAAATCAGCCCTGCCGTTTTCTCTCAAGATAAGAATGTGACCCGTCAGATGAGTTTCATCTCTACCTCCATCCGATCGATATTCTTCGTAACTGTCTTTGCCTTGTCTTTGGCCAGTCTGGCTTCGGCCCAGCAACCCAAAGTCGATTCCACGCCCAAGCCGACGAAGAAAAACCTTTCGGTCCTACTGGTAACCGGTGGTTGCTGTCACGACTATGATTTTCAAAGCAAAGCTATGCAACTAGCGGCACAGGAAAAAGGCATTCCAATCGACTGGACGATCATCAACCAAGGGGGAAAGGGGACAAAGGCCATGATCGAATTGTACAAGAACCCTAAATGGTTCGAGGGTTTTGATGTTGTCATCCACAACGAGTGCTTTGCAGACAC
>JANLRK010000595.1:0-8569 GCA_031361585.1 Pirellula sp.
CTTGGCATGAAACTTGGCAATCATCCCGCATCCAACAATGGCCCAACCTGTCATGACTTTACTTTCTATAGGAAGAGGGTTTAGGGTAACACAGACCGTCGAAGTGTTTCCCACCAATATGATGACTCAAAACCATGGTCAAGGCCAGTGGCGATTAATGTGCGTTGTGTTGGCGGCTTCCTTTGATTTTGTGCTTACGCATTTTGCCGTAGAGGGTCGTTGGTTTGACTCTCAACGCTGCGGCTGCGCCGTCATTGCCGTACACCTTTCCATGGCAGTATGAGAGCGCATTGAGGATCGCTTGGCGTTCCATCTCAGCCAAGGACTGATTGACGGGATTTGTTTGACGGGATTCGACTCGAATTAGATTGGTTATCCGCAGCAGCTTCCCGCTTTGCTATCCGATTTCACTCCGGCAATGGTCGCCAAAAACTTCTGCTTGCAGCTATCGCTGCAGAAATAGAAAGTTTTGTCATCTCGTTTAATGTGCACTGCGGTGCGTTCATCGACAGTCATGCCACAAACTGGATCGACGGTTGGAAGGTTCTTTTCCGACTCGACACCCTTTTGGTCCTCAACGAGCGGGTTCCTTCCAGATGTCGATTCGAGTACGTCTCGTCCGCTCTTTTCGAAAGCCAAATCGCCAGCAGTCTCCGCAGCACGCCCCAGATTCTCGCTAGGGCTTTCAGACTCTTCGTCACATCCCTTGCTCGTTTGGAACTTGATTCCCGTATTCATCTCGTTCATAACATATCCCCGTAAAGTTTTTGGTCCAAACTGAACCATTAATCTTTGACACTTTGACACTCACAATTGCCTTTGAGTACGGCACTGCGTTCTCGTCGTTGCAAAGACGCAAATGTCATACCGATCAGAACCGAACGAAAACCTATTTGTCGCGGCGCAATATTTGCGTGTTCTTGAATCATCGTGGGCAAAGCCGAATCTTATTGGCGAGTCTTTCTTTAAAAGGGAGCGGAACATGGCCGACAGTGTAAAAAGCGAGATCAAAGAAGCTGGCAGTGCATTGGGTTCAGCCGCGAAAATTGCTGGCGAAAATGCCAACGCAGTTGCGGTCAAAATAGCCGAAAAGGCGGCGGAAGCAACCAAATCCGTTGGAACTGCCGTAAAGAAAACCGGCGAATCCATTCAGAAGAAGAGCGGAAAGTAAACTACCGGTCCGGTTTTGGATTGGGCAAATTGTTTTTTGACGCGAGTGGCTCCCCTCTCGCGTCTTTACTTTCCTGTCATCGGTCATGTTGGTCGACGACGAAGCAACTGATGATCAGGATACGATGGTCGACAAACGATCGAACCAACTCTAGAGCGAGCTGCAGAAGAAAATAGGAAGGGAGCGATCCATCGAGAACAATTTGATGTTCCTCGAAACGCAGGCAGATGGAAGCGAGATCACCAAAACCCTACTCAGTAAAGATCAACTCTACTCGAAGAGGAAATGCTCTATTCTCGGAAGGAAAGGTACTGTTCTCTCACACGAGGCAATCCTCGCCCGCCGGATCGTGGCCAATCGCATTTTCCAAAGCAGCACCTTTCATACTGTCGCGTTCGCACAATCGATTGTCACTTCAGCCAACCATGAGACTGCAAACCCTAGACGTTGCGGCCTCATATTCTTAACTCGTGTTTCGTAGACTATTTCTTTGCGCCATAGACATTAACTCTGACGCCATCGCGGCCAATGTTGACGTCGACCTTACCGTCCCGACTTGCTCATCCGTGCATTGAGAACTAACGAGTGTCTGCGGGTTTTGGCGCAGACTCTCGTTAGTTCGACCGATCGGGCGGCAGTCAACTGGCTAACCTGCCAACAACTATGAGTTGGCTTGAGTATCGCTTTTCGAATTCAAATTGTTCGTCCGCATCTGAATAAACCGGCTAGATGAAGCTGACGAACGCGAATGCGTGAGTGTGCTTCATCGAGCTGAAAACTGTGAAGTCAAAGAGAATGAGTGGCAACGGGCCTTGGCGTTGCCTCTCCATTCTCTTGTCTTCGATGACACAACCTGTCGTGTTCTGACAAGAGTTTGCAACAACAGTCACGACGTGGAAGCTGTCGGATTGAGCTTGTTACCAGTGGAGCTCGCTATTGATGCAAACACTTTCGAGACGCGATCATGCAAATAGTGCGACACGTTTTGTCGCCAGCCGAAGACTTGAGCAAGGATACTAAGTCAAGTTAATGAAGAATTATTACCTGGATGGTCACAAAAGCAGTTTAGACCGATTCTCTGAGGACATTCAAAAGCCCTAAGTCATTAAGAACTGTCACGCCGTGTGATTGGCAATATTCAACAACTGCCGGAGCGAGGATGTCTTTATCCTGTGAGCAAAGGTACTGCGAGGACGAACGGATGGCAGTTTCAACAACGGGATCATCATTTATATCGCGAGTTACTTGCGGCACGGATTGAGCATCTACTTCGACAACGATCGATTGTTGCTGAATCGAGCGAACAAAAGCAGCGATCTTCTGGTCATCAAGTCGATGACGTTTTTGAAGTCGCGGATAGCTTAGGACTCGAACAAGTTCGGCAAGCATGAAATCCGAAGTGCAGAGTTGGTGCTCGGATTTGACTAATTGGGTCAAGAGGTCGGCAGCCAGTCCATTCGGGGACATAACCGCACGAGCTATTACGTTCGAATCAAGAACAACTCGGAACATCTACTTTTTGCTTGCTTTGATTGCCTCGTCCAACGCATTGGACAACTCAGTCTCCGTGGCCCCAGAATTTCGGATGTTTTCGTGTGCTTCAGCAAGCAGTCCGAGAAGATTTTTTGCACCTTGTTCCTTTTCGAGAGGTGACGGAGCGACACCCGGCGAATAGGTCATAATAAAAAGCTTCTGGTTGGTGGCAATCGTAGCTCCTACCAGTTCCGATATCACTTCTCGTTGCGTGGGAGTGATGGCGGAAATGTTTTTTGCGGCTGAGTGGGTTGTGGTGGTCATTGGGTGCTCGCGCCTTGGTAAATGGACTTACTGCATTCTAGCTTTTCTCGATCAGTTAGGCCAATCAATTTTGTTTTAGGTCTTGTTCGTGAACGCATAGAGTATCAGGGCACCGCATGTCTTCATGAGTTTGCAAGCGTTCTTACAACCATCAGCATGGTAGTTCGCTGGGTCTGGCTTGAACCTTGAAAAAGGGCCACAAGCTCTTCGAGTTCCGAAAAGTGCCCCCGATTATGCCCCTGGTCGGAGGAGCAATTTGTGGATATACTGTGTTTTTCCACGCAGAATGGCGAAATACGCGGGACTGTTAATCCGTGTGTCGGTGGTTCGAGCCCACCCGGGGGAGCTGATATTAAAACGCGGAAATAACCCGCCACACTAGTTAACAAAGTTAGCCGAGAGCAGCCACTCCCGGCTTTCTTCGTTTTTACCCAGTATTTTCATTGGTCTAGCAAATCTGACCGGTTTTAGAGAGCGCTCTCTGTTTTTTCTCCGATCGCCTTTTTGAGCCGCTTTCTGTCCGAATCTGCCGAACTCTCAGACTCTCAATCCGGCCAAAAGTTTTAGTTAACAGCTTTGGCGTGCTTCGGTGTCCGGTCGCAACCTGAAAAGGGAAGCGTATATTAGTTAACAGCAAAGTAGTCGTAGACATGGCAAATCGTTGGTCGGCGTGCAGTCGCATGCGATGTGCGGAGAAGATTTATCGACGGATCCAAATCTTACCACTTCTGAAATCGCCTAGGACTGTTAACTAGCTGCTAACCGTTCGCGGAAATATGATCGGGCTTCGGAAGCAACCCGATAGCGAACGGCGACAGAGGGATGAACAGGGACAACGTGTGGACGTGGGAAAACGTTGAGAATCGTCGAATTGCGGCAGGAGCATCGTTCCAAACTGTGGACATCGAATTGGTCTGTGGTGACGGAATTGGCTTGCTACACGTCCACAGAGGGGTGCTGTCGTAGATAGGACGGATTCTAGTGCGCTTGCAACATACTGGTTAACAGAAGTTGGTCTGCACATGCCTGTGAACGGAGGCAACTGGTGGGCTGATTTTTCAGACTCTCTTGTCGATCGAAAAATTCTGGTTAACAACCCGAGTGATTCCGGTGTCCGAAATCAACCCAATTCGGAAACGACTGATGGGTTAATACAAATTGGGTTTTACAGTAAATGCGTCACAACGTGTGCAGCGACCGCAAATCGACTGATTCTTCTCACCCTTCGTGCTTTTTCTGCTGGCGTTTATGCTTGTAGTAGATACGGTGAAATCGCCGCTCTTGCTCCTTGCGTTCGCGGGCGGCCCGTCCGTCCGTGCGGGACTCTTCGTAGGCTAGCTCACGGCGCAACTTCAAGAAGCTGTCGTAGCGGGCCTGATCCAGCCGACCCTCGGCCAGCGCCTGTTGCACGGCGCAGCGAGGCTCGTGAACATGAGAGCAGTTAGTGAAGGGGCAGTTTTCCTCAAGCCGGGCGACGTCGTCAAAGGCGGCGCTCACGTTTGCGCTTTCGGCCCAGAGTTGCAATTCGCGGATACCGGGGCTGTCGATCAGCAGCCCGCCCGATGGCAGTGCCACCAGTTCGCGCCGCGTCGTCGTGTGCCTGCCGCGATCATCATCGTCGCGCACCGGGCGGACCTCCTGACGCTCTATGCCAAGCAGCCGGTTTAATAGCGTGGACTTGCCGACTCCCGACGAGCCGAGCATGACCGCGGTGCGCCCTTGGGATAAGTAGGCAGGCAGGACGTCGAAACCCTCGCCAGTAAAGGCGCTGATAGCGTGGACTAGCACGTTCCCCAGTCGGGCACCGAGGTCAGCGACAGCGGCAGCAGGCGAGTCATGCAAGTCACACTTGGTTAGCAGCAAGACTCGTTCGCATCCTGTCAAGTCGGCCGCTGCGAGGAATCGCTCGAGGCGGCTAGGGTTAAGGTCCCGATTGAGAGAGGTGACCAGAAAAAGAATGTCAAGGTTGGTAGCGAGCAACTGTTCCTCGCCAGAGTCGCCAGCTGACCTACGCGAGAGCTTGTTGGTGCGTTCCAGAATGGCTTCAATCACTGCGGGGCCTGCGTTGGCCGACGGCCGCAGCGCAACCCAGTCACCGACGGCGGGAAAGTCTGCTCGCCCAACGGCGAGATGGCGAAGCTTTCCGCTGATGAGGGCGACGCCTTCGCCATGCGGCCCATGGTAGTGGTAAAGGCCCCTGTGTTCGACGCTGATGCGGCCCGGCAAACATCCTGCCTCCGCGTGTCTTTCAAAGAGCACCGACCAGTCGTTATTCCAGCCCCAACGATTCAAAGTTTCCAAGCGATCACTCCGCTACTGAAGTGGGCAACAGTTTTGTTGGTCGACCACCAGGACAAGGGCGGCCCGAAATCGGTTCGCGGTTATTATGTACAAGGAAACAACCACGGTCCAGTTAACAGAAGTTGGAAGCAGCATAAACTGTGGATACTGAAACTAGCGGGGAATTGACACTGCAGCGAATGAAGTTTGACCAACTGTGGACAGCGATTTGTTGAGAACAGTGGATTCGGCTAGCTCCATGTCCACAGAGGGGTGCTGTCGTTTGATGGGACGAATTTAGTGCGCTTGGGACAAACTGGTTAACCGGTTCGCTCCTGCACATACCTGTGGACGGAGGCGTCTGGCGGCGTAAGATTCCTGGCCAACTGTGGACAGCAAATCTGTCTGAGCCTGCAGAATCGGCCAGCTTCATTTCCACAAAGGTGCTTTCGGTGCGAGGCAGCAGATGGCGTGAATCCAAAGACTGGAGGAATTGCTTTACTTGCCGGAAGTAATCCAGCGGAAAGCTCCAATCCACGAGCGGTTGCTAAGGCC
Source organism: Pirellula sp. (assembly GCA_031361585.1). Taxonomy (GTDB): domain Bacteria; phylum Planctomycetota; class Planctomycetia; order Pirellulales; family Pirellulaceae; genus JBKCUI01. Next base: position 5,804 of record JANLRK010000595.1, read on the forward strand.
ACTGATTACAGAAATGAATTGGAAGCTGCAGAGGAGGATGTGGGGGAGGATTAGGAAAATAGTGGCGACCGCCACTTGCAAACCCAGGACTTCATAGTTGTCTTGAGACGTTGCACGTATGCCGGCCAGGGCGTGCAGTACGATAATCAAATGCTTCGTGGTTGATCGATTCACTTTCGCTCCAATGCTTCAGCGCCAGTCGGGGGCCTGTTTCATGTCCACCAAGTGGAACTCGTTTCCGGGAAGAATCTCATTCGAGAAGTAGTACGTGGTTCCGGCCGGAACGAAATCTTGAGCATCAGGGAAGCACCGATGGAACGCGGCTGCCACTCGATCGCGAACCGTTTCCTCCTTGGTGCCGTAGAATCGCTTCAGGATTTTCAGCAGATAATCGAAGAGTTCACGCCCGATGAAGTGATCGTAAACGAGGCTATAGTGCTGCTCTCGGGGAAAGGGGGTGTCGCTGCCGATGCTTAATTGCACGAACGGCGTCTCAAGTCCGACCCGCGTCCTGTGTTCGCCATCGACCCACACGTCGCAGTCACGGTGGACAATCCTATGAGGCCGGAAGTCCTGGTCGATCTCCAGCAGAATGTTCTGCGCATGGGATTCCAGAAGGATGCCCCGTTCCCGTACGACCTTGGCCCAACATTCGAGAACGGGGATCATAATCTCTTCGACCACGAATGCTTGCGGCTCGGTACCCAATTTCTCAATCAGTTGGACAAGGAGTGGTGGATCATCCGGACGCTTGAGGTCTCCTCCGTATAGGGCGAAAAAGGGAATCAGGAATCGCTGTTCCCGAAACGGGCGGGGAATCCGTTCCCGCACCAGAAAGCCCCAGCCGTTGTCGCCGTCACCATAGGTGAAACCGAGGGCGTCGGGAAGGTAAGCGAACTTTTCGCAACTGACGTGCGTCAGGTCTCGCGTGACTTCGACGCTGTTCTGGATGTTCTTCCGCCTGAGTCGCCGATTGAAGCGCGAGATACGCAGCGGATAATGCAGTTTGATGAAATGAGCCGGAACATTCACCAAGGTTTCTGTTGTGAGCACCGTCCGAGTCGAGGCGGTTGGTGCAACTTCGATCGGCTCGCCTCGTGGAAGGGCATGGAGTTCGTCCAGGTGGTCGATCTCGCCGCTCGCCCAGGTCTCCGGGTGAATCAGGAACCGCACTCCGTCGGGCCGGACGTAAAACTCAAGAAGGCTACTCTGTGGATCGGCTTGGAAAATTGCAACTTGGGATTTCGGAGCAACGACGGTGACGAGTTCAAATGACGGAGGGCCGCTCCGGGGCTGATACTTGGGCGCGATCTCAGATTTCGCCGCAAACGGGCTTTAGGTCCGCGTTCCCTCATCGACGTAGCGCTCCATGTACAGTAGCGCTCGATCTCCTTGCAAAACGTGATCGAGCTCCATGATAGATGCTCCTTTCAGTCGGCGTCACTTCTTGTCGCTGTTCTGTGCTTCTTTAAGGGCCTTCGCCAAGTCCGCAGTCGATCCCAAGCCCCAGAAGTGGAGGAAGAGCACCTTCGGGTTCTCGGCTTCCATGTGGCTATGGATCGCGACGATGTTGATTCCCGAGCCTCGGAGTGACTTGAGCACGCCTTGGAGTTCGCCTTCAAATACCACGAAGTCCCCATCGACGAGAGCATAATCGTCGGTGCCATAGAAAGCGGCCCAGGTGTTAACGCCCATCTCTTTTCCGATGGTGCAACCGCAGGGCATCTTCGTGGTGCGCCCGATGACAACTTTGAACATTCCATCCTTTGCTTGGCCTTTTCCAAGGATGTCCTCGATTGGCTGAGGCGTGACGTTGCTCATTGCGGCCAGTGACTTTCGTCCGAATCCCTTGGCAGGCTCAGGCGACGCAGATCGTACTTCCTTGACCTTGTCCTGAATCCTTTTCACGGCGGCTGCCAACTTAACGGCGTTGCCCTCGCCGCCGATGTGCATGAAATACACCTTGGGCTCCTCGTAGAAAAAGTGGTTGTGCAGCGCAGTCACCGTCAACCCATTGTCCAACGCGGCACTCATCGCCGGATTAACCTCGTCCTGGAAGAGCACCATGTCTCCCATTACCATTGCCTGCTCTTTCATCCCAGGCATAAACGCCGCCCAACTCGTCAAGCCCATGAATGGCGGAAGGGTCGTGCCGTCAACACTGACATTAACATCGCTGCGCGGGAACGAAACCTTGAACACGCCTTCGTCCTTATTGAGCGTTCCCTTCGCTCCAGCGGCCTCCTCGATCTTGGCGGTGTCAAGGTCGAAATCCATGGCCAATACCGCGTCTGACGACGTCCATACGGCCACGATGGAAAGGACGAAAAGAAAACCGGGGCGAGAAAAATCGCTCATAGTGTCTCCTTGGTTTGAGGGAATGACGAATATCTGGTCTATGGCACACACGCCACAGGTTTCGGCGATTTTCCAACCTGCACGTGGCGAATGGTCTTCATTGTTATTGTGCTTCTCGCCAAAGTTGCAATTCCTGTGCCGTACCGACGCAGTCCTTTTTGGATCGCTATAAGCTGGCCTGCAACCAAGGGTTTCATCTGGTTGCGCCAACCCGCCCGCCAACGAGGTGGCGGTTTCCAATGAACGGAAACCACTCAGCCCGAACGGGAACCGCTCACGAGGCTGCGGGGGAACGGGCTTGCCGCATAGAATGCTCTCCTTAGAGACAAAAGAGCTGCTCTCACTAAGCGCCTAACAGAAATTGGCCAGCATAAGCCTGTGGACATTGGAAGCCGACTGGCAAGCGAC
>JANLRK010000613.1:0-4689 GCA_031361585.1 Pirellula sp.
GGATCATGACGGAAACTTTTACGATTAGTTAACAGTTCCGCATCTAGACGAATGGGTCATCGCTGAGGATCATAGGGCTATTGCGGCGTCACTTCTCCGTCGCCGCGGACACAGATTCACGTCAAGTGGAATGGTGTCAACTACTCATCGAGGTACACATCTATGATCCTTCCTGTATTTCCGATTGCTGCACTCTCCGTTGCTTTTTTGTTTTCCTTGATTGCAACCCCACTCGCTAGGCGATTGGCCTTAGCCATCGGGTTAATGGATCATCCGGATACGCATCGCAAATTGCACCGCGAACCTATCGCGCTTTGTGGAGGAATAGCTATCCTTTTCAGTATGATCGCAACAATAGGAGTTTGTTTGATTACGAACTTCGAGTTTGCCACCATGTTTACCGGGCATGTCTACGAAGTTGCATCGATGGCGATAGGCTCAGTGGCGATTGTGTTGTTGGGAGTTTTGGACGATCGCTTTGGTCTTCGAGGACGTCAAAAGCTTGCGGGCCAGGTGATCATATGTCTTTCCATAATTGCTTTTGGTTTTAAGATAGATTCAATCAGCGTTTTCGGAATGCCATTGCAGCTCGGTCTTCTTGCAATCCCAATCACGCTAGGTTGGCTACTCCTCTCAATCAACTCAGTAAACTTGATTGATGGTGCGGATGGTCTTTGTTCATCGGTAGGGTGGATTTCCTTTGCTGCGTTATCGGCTATAGGATGGTATACAGGGAATCATATGGAGTCCTTGATCGCCGCCGCGATGGCTGGCGCGCTTCTCGGTTTCTTAATTTTCAATTTGCCACCGGCCAAAGTATTCTTGGGCGACGCAGGTAGCATGCTAATTGGCCTAGTGCTTGGTGTTCTGGCCATGAGAAGTTGGCTGACGGAAGAAAGCCCGATTTCGATTGCGGTTCCGATTGTTTTGATGTCCATTCCTTTGTTTGATTCCGGCATGGCCATTGTCCGCCGCAAGCTTACTGGCCGAAGCGTATTCACCGTCGATCGAGGGCACTTGCATCACAATTTGATGCTATTCGGAATCAAGAATCGATGGCTGGTCTGCGTCATTACCTTGTTGAGTTTGGTTACTGCTGGCGGTGCAGTTCTAGGCGTTATATTTCAGTCGGATGTGATTTCGATCGGGACTATGCTTTTTGCACTTGGATCTTTGGTAGCCACTCGCGTGTTTGGTTTTGCTGAATTGGAATTGCTATTCAAACGAAGTCTGAATTTCTCGAAGACTATTGTCGCTCGTCGTGGTATTTCGGACAACAACGTCCGCCAGCAAAAAGTGCGATTTCAGGGATCGCGTGAATGGGACACTGTATGGAGTACGATGGTCGAGTTCGCGGAAAAACACCAGTTATCCAAGATTAGTCTGGACTTGAATATGCCTTGGTTGCATGAGGGTTTTCATGCGAGTTGGCACAAAAACAGGCTTCCCGAAATTTCAGAACGATGGTTCCTTCGCTTGCCGGTGATTTCTAATACCAAAGTCCTGGGACGAATTGAAGTTTTCGGACACCATCAAAACGCAGAAACATATGGCACGATGTCTTCACTTGCCGAGATGCTAACTGAATTGCAGCCTGGAATTCAAAATTTGGTTGATGATTTTAAGACGGCCAGTGAGGCGCCAGCCAAGATAGTCGACAGAGTTCTCGCTCAAAAACAACGAGATTTAGAAACAGTCGTCGATTCACCCATTCCAGAAAAGTTGGGTGCGATGGGGGATTTGAGCGACGTTTTCTAGTTTTCCCGAATGGCGAAGTTAAGTTAGGAGTTTTAGGACCTGTGGAATAAAATTGGAGCGATCCTTTACGTCAATTAGGTCCTTCTCAAATACAGTCCACCAGCGTGTCCAGAATCCAATCTCAAGCCGCCAAACTATAACTGGAACCGTCTGGCAACACACCTATCGGCAATTCAATGCAAGTCGCACGGCCATGCTACGAGATCAGTTCAATTTATCCGACATGACGCAGTACAAATGCGAGTAGGACCGCAGAAACAGTTGGCCGTTGCTGACTGCGGGCGTCGCATTGAAAACGCTGTTATCGGTTTCGAACCGGTTCTGTTTCAAAATGGTCATCTTGGGTGTACCATCCAGCACGAACAAACCGCTGTTACGAGTCTGCAAAAATAGCTTGCCGTTGATGGCGATCGGAGATGCATAGACCGGCCGGCCACCAGATTTGATGCCTGATACCCGTTGCTTGTCTACCGTTTCACCCGTTTTTGCGGATACACAAAAGTACATCCCTTGGTCGTCTATCCAATAAAGATGGTCTTGGTGCAAAACGGGGGTAACAACGTACGATGAGTTTCGGCTATTCCACAGAGTATTGGATTTCGTGACATCGCCATTGCCACCTAATTTAATTGCTATACTTCCAGACGATCGATAGCCGCCAAATACATAGATGGTTTCTCCGTCCAGAATGACGCTTGGGGAAAGATTGCCTGTCAATTTGGTTTCTACGTACCACACCAACTTGCCTGTATTTGGATTGAGACCCCATACTTCGCTCGGAACGGCAATCACTAAGTCATCCCGATCATCATTCACTCGAGCGATGATCGGAGTGCCGTACGCAAGCTCCAAGATAGCCCCGGGTGCTTTCCAGATTACCTCGCCGGTATTCTTGTTGATGCCAAAAATGGTTTGGCTTTCCTCCGACGCGTTGACGATGAGTATATCTTTATAAAGCGTTAAGCTTGCGGCAGTTCCCCATCCGCGATTTCCAGACTCGGTACCTACGGAAACCTTCCACAGTTCATTGCCGGCCATATCGAAAGCAAATACGCCGGTCTTGCCAAGGAAGACAAATACCGACTTGCCATCAGTCACAGGTGAATTGGTAGAATAGCCATGCTCGGGAATCCCCATACCTTGGTACGGATCCTCAGGCAGCAACGCGTCGACGTTTTTGGACCATGCGATCTTTCCGTCCTTTCGATCGATGCAATGGACTTGTCGTTTGAGTTGACTCATTAGTCCTTTGGAACGGTCTTCTTCGCCGTAGCCTGTGTAGGTCGTTAAAAAAACGTGCGTATCTGTCAGTACAGGGCTAGATGACCCTGGTCCGGCGAGTTTGGTCTTCCATCGAAGATTTTTCGTGTCACTCCATTCAATTGGAATGGCGGGATCCATACTGATTCCAGTCCCATTGGGACCACGGAACCTCGACCAATCGTTCGACGATTCAGGATGGATTGGCGGATCTAGCGTGCTGGTGGAGGTAACTAGTTTCGTAGTAACCATGTCGGCTTTGACGGCCGTAGAATTTTCATGTGAGACCAATGGAATTTCTGCAGTTTGGCTATCTGGACGTTGCGAGTGCGTGGTCGCCCGGCCAGCACCGTTTCGAGGTGCTTTTCGAAATGCAAAGAATGCTCCCCCAATTGCCACGCCGAGAATCAGGGAGATGCCAGCGATTTTGCCGAGGGTAAGTTTCATGTTTAGCTTTCGTTAGGTTTTTCCAAGGCGGCGTACAGGAGACGCAACAGGACTTAGAAAAATATACTCGCTTCACCTTAAAAGATCATGAAGCCAGCAGCGTGTGATAATGCTAGCAAATAAACTTGTCGCCAATCATCGATTCCGCTGGATTTTTCACAACCTGACGTTGACTTCCGGGCTAAAAAATGGGACCAGCTTACTGCCACTAACGCGTTCCTCTCCCTATGTATCTTTTAAAGCATTATCAGCATGCCTCTTTCGAGATCCAATCGAATCGATCGACGTCGACGCCTCATGTTGGATGCTGTCGCGGCTGATTCCGAGTTTGCAGTCGAGAGCGTTCGCGCCAGGAAGCGATCTCGAACACGCGAAATCGCAGACTCACCGAACGACGAACAATACTCGCAAAAGTACCGTGACCCTGGTTACAGCCAAGCGGTCCGACGAACATGCCAACAGCGCATGGTTCAACTGATTCCAGTCCGACGAGGTACTCTATCGATCGTGTTGTCGTGCATGTGGATGTTGTGGGGATGCTTGCTTTTTTCGCACTATTGGATATTTACCCGAGTCGACCTAACTGCGGAATCGAACGTATCGAATGTAGTTGGATTCGCTGCTCTCCCGATTGCACAACTATTTCATTTAAGATCGCCTCACAGTATTGCTCAGTGGCTTACATGCCAACTCTGGATGTTAACCTCCGTTGCAGCATGGATGATCTTTCAACTTCGAAGGCACAAACTAGACGACTATCGCGCTCGTTACCGCATCTGGGTCGTCTTGGCGATTGCGGCTGCTTTCTCCAGTTTCGAAGCATCAAGTTCAGGGCTCTTGCTGTTAGGTATGAGCATTGACGGTTGGGCTCGACGGGAAATTGGCTATGCCGGTTGGCCATTGGTCTTGGCTACCTTTGCATCGATCATAGGAGTTATTGGTATTCGCCTCTGTAGCGAACTCAAATCCGCGCCGATGAGTGTTGTAAGTTGGTTGTGCGGTCTAATAGCGTGGGCTCTTGCAGCTTTGCTAGGAACCGGACTTCTCAAAATCACGTGGTCTCAAGCGACGGTAGACTTGGTGGTCGGAGGCAGCTTGTTAGGTGGTATCTTGGCCGTGTTTCAGGCCTCTGGAATTTACTTGCGTCAAACGTACATCCAGGCCCAAAAAAGGTTCCTTGTGCGTAATGGCGCAAACCTTTCGCCAATTCAATGGAAGGTACCA